>OMVB01000133.1 GCA_900314395.1 uncultured Prevotellaceae bacterium
TCCGCCGCGGGAGCGGCAGGGGCGGCGGGCCTGGCAACAGGCATGGGAGCCGGCCGGCCGAAGCCGGAAAAGCCGAAGCCGGATGGCTGCGTGGCAGCATCGTCCTTCGTGAGGGGATTGCTTATATACGCGCTTTCAATCTCCCTTACAAAGCGGCTGGGAGAATTGGATTCATGACGGCCGTTACGCATCCTGGTGGTAGCAAAGGCCAGGGACAGGGCCTTTTCCGCCCTTGTCATGGCCACATAGAAAAGACGCCTTTCTTCCTCTATCTCTGCCGGGGAAGCAAGCATGCCGCCGCCCGGGAAAAGGTTTTCCTCCATGCCGGCTACATATACATAAGGGAACTCCAAACCCTTTGCGGAATGTACCGTCATAAGGGCTATCTTGTTGGCGGAATCCTCGTCCGACACATCCACGGCACTTAGCAGCGAAATGTTTTCCAGATAGTCCCCCAGGCCAACCAGAGGCAGGTTTTCCGGAGTAATCTCGTCCCCGTCATTAATCTTTCCTTCCGCCATCAGGTCCTCTATATAAGTATTGTGCTGCTCCTCTACGAATGCCTTGACACTGTTGACAAGTTCCTCTACGTTGGCGGCGCGGGACTGTCCCTCTATGCTTTTGTCATCCTTGAAAGACCGGTACAGCCCGGAAGCATCGGCAATTGAAGAAGCGACCAGATATGCATCCTTCTCCCCTAGCATCGCGTTATGGGAATATATGAGTTTTACAAATGCCGATATCTTTTCCGTTGCAGCCTTCTTGAGACCGTAGTTTTCCAGCCCCTGCGACAGGGCTGCTTCGCAGAGGGATTTTCCAAGAGCCGATGCCGCCGCGGCCAGGGCCGCCAGCGAGGTATCTCCGATGCCTCTTGCGGGCTTGTTTACCGCCCTGCGGAAGGATTCGTCGTCCAGCGGATTTACGACCAGCTTCAGGTAGGCCATCATATCCTTCACCTCCGCGCGCTCGAAGAACGAATTGCCGGAGTAAATCATATAAGGAAGGTTCCTCCTTCGAAGAGCCTCCTCTATCGCACGCGACTGGGAATTGGTCCTGTAGAGGATGGCGAAGTCCTGGTACGCCGCGCCGCTGTCCCTCATCCTGCGGACGATTGACGACGTTATCATGGACGCCTCGTCCTTTTCATCAAAAGCTTTCAGGAGGTCTATCTGCTCCCCACGGGAACCGTCGGAGAAACAATTCTTTGGAAGACGTCCTATATTCTTGGCTATCAATGAGTTGGCCGCATTGACGATGGTTTTTGTAGAACGATAGTTCCGTTCCAGGGCGAAGCGTTTGGTGTCAGGGTAATCCTTCTGGAAATTAAGCATGTTCTCTATCTTGGCGCCACGGAAGGCGTAGATGGACTGGGAATCGTCACCTACTACGCAAATGTTCCTGTGCCACTGGCTTAACTTCTTGATTATCAAGTATTGGGCATAGTTTGTATCCTGATACTCATCCACAAGGATATAATCGAAGCGGTCTGCAATTACCGGGAGAATCGGCTGCCCCTGGGCATCGCTGCGGGTGAGCAGGAGATTCATGTTCATCAGGATATCGTCATAGTCCATGACGCCGGATGCTTTCATGAGCTGCTGATACTTGGCGTATATACGGTAAATCTCTCCCTTCCTGGCGTTGCGGTCATTGGCAAGGGCTGCGGAATTACGGGCGTAGTCCTCGGCCGAATAAAGGTTGTTCTTGGCCATGGAAATGCGTCCGAGCACTTCCTTTGGCTTGTAAACCTTGTCATCCAGCTGCATTTCCTTGATGCAGTGCTTTATGGCGCTGACGGAGTCCGAGGTGTCGTAGATGGTAAATTCCCGCGGATACCCCAGGACATCGGCGTATTCCCTTAAAAACCGGATGAAAACAGAGTGGAAGGTTCCCATGACAAGGCGTCTGGCGCTGCGCTCCCCCACCATCAGGGCAATCCTCTCCTTCATCTCTCCCGCGGCCTTGCGGGTAAACGTAAGTGCCAGGATGCGGGAAGGTTCCGCACCCTTTGCAAGCAGATATGCAATCCTGCTGGTAAGCACCCTTGTCTTGCCGGAGCCGGCACCCGCCACAATCAAAACCGGGCCGTCAGTCCATTTCACTGCCTCGCGCTGCGTAGCATCAAGCTGCTCCAAAATCTCATATTCTTTCTTCTCCATAACGGCAATTTTTACAAAAGTAAGGATAATCTTGCAAATTACACCCTGCCGATGGCAGGAATCTGAGAAAAAATGAGTAAATTAGCGGCCTAATTTACGAGACAGTAAATACTAATTTTTATATCACATAAGTAATGTCAAACAACATCAATCTGAAACGCGGGCTTGACATCCCCCTTGCGGGTGCCGCAGCCCTCAAAACCGGAAAAACGATTGAGCCTGACATTATCGCCCTCAAACCTGCTGATTTCAAGGGGTTTACCCCTCGTCTGCTGGTTCGCGAAGGCGATAAAGTCCTGGCCGGTTCGCCCGTTTTGGCAGACAAGCAGCGTCCTGACATTCTTGTCACCAGTCCCGTCAGCGGTACTGTCGAGCAGGTTATCAGGGGAGAAAAGAGAAAACTGCTTGCCGTACTCATCAAATCGGACAAAGCCGGAAAAGCCGTTGACTTCGGCGTAAAGAATGCAGCTGCACTCAGTGCGGCAGAGGTTAAGGACCTCCTTCTCAAGAGCGGCCTCTGGCTTGCACTTGTGCAGAGACCTTACGGAATCGTGGCAGACCCTGAGGCTACCCCCAGGTCCATCTTCGTTTCCGCATTCTCCACCGCCCCTCTGGCAGCCGACTACGACTTCACCCTTAAGGATGAGATTGCCAACATCCAGGCCGGTGCAGACGCTCTGTCAAAACTTACCAAAGGCGGCCTTCACTTCTCCATCAAGGCCCAGACCGCATCAAGTTCTCCTCTTCACAAGGTAGAGAACGTAATCCTTCACACCGTCAGCGGCAAACACCCCGCAGGCAACGTAGGCGTACAGATCGCCAACATCGCCCCCATCCGCAAGGGTGAGACCGTATGGACAGTTTCCCTCCTCATGCTCGCAGCCATCGGCCGTCTCCTCAACACCGGAAAGGTAAATCTTGCAAGAAAGGTTGCCATCACAGGCCCTGAGGCCAAGGATCCATGCTACGTAGACGCACTTCCCGGCTTCTGCATGAAGGAAATCGCGGAGTTCACAGACAACTCCAAGGGTGATGTCCGCTTCGTCAGCGGTGACGCCCTTACCGGAACTGCAGTCGGTGCAGACGGATACCTTGGTTTCTTCGACGATCAGGTAACCCTGCTCCACGAAGGTACAGAAAGGGAGCTCCTTGGCTGGGCGAAGCCCTTCAGGACAAGCCAGTTCTCCTTCAGCAAGGCTTATTTCTCATGGCTTTTCCCCAAGAAGAAATATCCTATCGACACCAACCTTCACGGCGGTCCCAGAGCCTTTGTAGTATCCGATGTTTACTCAAAGGTTCTTCCTATCGATATTTTCCCCGTCTACCTCATCAAGGCCTGCCTTGCAGGTGACATCGACAATATGGAAAAATTCGGCATCTACGAAGTTCTCCCTGAGGATCTCGCCCTTTGCGAGTTCGTAGATCCTTCCAAGAATGAGATCCAGTCGATTCTTCAGGACGGCATCAACCTCATGATTAAAGAAATGGCATAAAGTTATGGAAGAGAATAAAAACAAACCCGGCCTTTTTGAAAAAGGCGGAAAGCTCGGCTTCCTTCATTCAACAGTCGACGCTTTTGACACCTTCCTGCGTGTGCCCGGTACGGTAACCCGCAAAGGTTCCCACGTACGTGACTCCATCGATATCAAGAGGGTGATGAGCATGGTAGTGATAGCCCTTATCCCCGCAGCCCTCTTCGGAATGTGGAATGTAGGTTATCAGCATGACCTTTTCTGCAATGACCTCCCTACCTTCATGGGTAAATTCTGGTTCGGATTCCTGAAGGTTCTTCCTTTGTTTGTAGTTTCCTATGTAGTAGGTCTTGGTATTGAGTTCACCAGCGCCCAGATTAAGGGAGAAGAAGTTAACGAGGGCTACCTTGTTACCGGCTTCCTCATTCCTCTTATCGTTCCCGTTGACATTCCTCTATGGATGCTTGCAGTAGCAGTGGCTTTCGCTGTTATCTTTGGCAAAGAGGTATTCGGCGGCACCGGTATGAACTTCCTCAACCCCGCCCTCCTTACCCGTGCATTCCTGTTCTTCTCTTACCCGAGCAAGATGTCAGGAGACCAGGTTTGGATTAACGGCCTGCCGGACGGCGTTTCAGGTGCTACACCTCTTACCCACATCCTTGACCATTCCGGTGAGGTTGCAACCGGCCTTCAGAACATCAGTTCACAGTGGTCCGTTTCCGACCTTATCGTAGGAACAATCCCCGGATCCGTAGGTGAGACTTCCATCATCGCCATCCTTCTTGGCGCATGCGTCCTCCTCTGGACCGGCGTTGCAAGCTGGAAGATCATGGTATCCTCCGTTGCCGGCGCTCTCTTCGTAGGCTGGCTCGGAACCGCCTTCGGCATCACCAACGTTCCCGCTTACTACCAGCTCCTCCTTGGCGGCTTCGCCTTCGGTACCGTATTCATGGCCACCGACCCTGTTACATCGGCCCAGACCGAGTGCGGAAAGTGGATTTACGGCTTCCTGATCGGAGCACTCTGTGTTGTGGTAAGACTCTTCAACCCCGGCTACGCAGAGGGTATGATGCTTGCCATCCTTCTTATGAACACCTTTGCACCTCTTATTGACTACATCGTCACTTCACGTGCCATGGCAAAGAGGGCGAAGAAAGCCGACATCGCATAAAACCAATGACTATGAATACCAACGGAAATATTTATACAATAGTATATTCGGCCATCATAGTTATTTTGGTGGCAGCGATTCTGGCCTTTGCTTCCAGCGCCCTCAAACCCATGCAGGACGCCAATATCAAGGCAGAGACCATCAGCCAGATGCTCGATGCTGCAGGTATCCAGGAAAAGGGTACCGCTGCCAGCAACGAGGAAATCCTTGACAAGTACGCAGAGAACATAGAAGCTGCTTTCGCCATAGACACCAATGGTGTTGTTACCGGTACTCTTAGCATTGCCCGCGACAACATTGAGCTCATAGACGGTCTCAAGGCACAGAATAAGAATATCAAGGACAAGAAAGACGCTAAGCTTCCTGTTTACAAATTCAAGAACGGAACAACCGTAATTCCTATTTACGGTGGCGGTCTTTGGGGTCCGGTATGGGGCTATGTGGCTTTCAACTCAGATCTTAAGACTATTGCCGGCGCTTATTTTGACCACGAGTCAGAGACTCCTGGCCTTGGAGCCAAGATCAAGGACGATCCTGCGTTCCGCGCTCTCTTCAAGGGCAAGGTTGCAGACTTCACCGCAAAACCCGCCTTTGCAATCGTCAAGGGTGCCAAGGGAGACCACGAGGTTGACGCCATCACCGGTGCAACCATGACTTCCAAGGGACTCAGCGGCGCCATCGGCACATGGTTCAAGGCTTACGCTCCTTTCTTCAATAAAAATGTGGAGGAATAGAATATGGATGCAAAGATTAAAGAAACATTGTTGAACCCTATTTTCAAGGGCAACCCTATCACTGTCCTTGTACTGGGTATCTGCTCCTCTCTTGCAGTTACTGTAGAGCTTAAGGGAGCATTGGTAATGGCTGTATCTGTTATCATCGTAACAGGTCTTTCCAACCTGATTCTGTCCATCCTCCGCAACACTATTCCTAACCGAGTACGTATCATCGTGCAGCTGGTTGTGGTAGCACTGCTCGTTATTCTGGTGGACCAGATACTGAAAGCTTTCGCATACCCTGTAGAAAAGCAGCTCAGCGTTTACATCGGCCTTATCATTACAAACTGTATCGTAATGGGCCGTATCGAGGCTTTCGCCCTTGGCAACAAGCCTTTCGCTTCACTGCTTGACGGTCTTGCAAACGGCGCAGGCTATGGACTCATCCTGGTTATCGTCGCCTTCTTCCGCGAACTGCTGGGAAGCGGCACCCTGCTTGGCATGAGGATCATCCCCGAGTCCTTCTATGAGGCCGGCTATATGAACAACGGTCTGGTAATTCTCCCTCCTATGGCACTTATCCTCATCGGATGTATCATTTGGGTCCAGAGAAGTATCCAGAAAGATCTTCAGGAGAAATAACATAACACCGCAGAACTATGGAATACATTAATCTATTCGTAAAGTCAATCTTCGTTGACAATATGATTTTTGCATACTTCCTGGGTATGTGCTCATACCTGGCTGTATCCAAAAATGTAAAGACTGCCACAGGACTGGGTGCTGCTGTTATCTTCGTGCTCTTCTGCACTCTCCCTATCAACTACCTCATCAACGGTTTCCTTACCAACAATCCCTGGGGTGTAGACCTTGGCTTCCTGAGCCTTATCATCTTCATCGCCGTTATTGCTGCGTTCACCCAGATTGTAGAGATGGTTGTAGAGAAGTTCGCTCCCGCCCTATACGGCCAGCTTGGTATTTACCTTCCGCTTATCGCAGTTAACTGCGCCATCCTGGGAGGTTCTCTCTTCATGCAGCAGAAAGACTTCGCCAACATTGGCGAGGCAGCTGTATATGCAGCAGGCAGCGGCCTTGGCTGGTTCCTGGCCATCGTCTGCCTTGCAGCTATCCGTGAAAGACTTCAGTACTCCAAGGTTCCCGCAGCCCTCAAAGGCATCGGCATCACCTTCATTACCGTAGGTCTTATGGCTATGGCATTTATGACATTCATGGGTATTTCACTTTAACAAGGAGGCATAGATATGACAAGTATTATATTAGGTGCAGTTATCACCGTAGTTGTTGTAACGCTGGTCCTTGTTGCCCTGCTTCTGGTCATCAAAGCCAAGCTTACCCCTTCCGGCACCGTCAAGATCGACATCAATGACGGCAAGAAGGTTCTTGACGTTCCTCAGGGCGGAGACCTTATGCACACGCTTGCAGACCAGGGAATCTTCCTTCCCTCCGCCTGCGGCGGAAAGGCCAACTGCGGCCAGTGCAAGGTTCGCGTACTTGAAGGCGGCGGAGAGATTCTTCCTACAGAGACCGGATTCTTCTCACGCAAACAGATCAAGGACGCTTGGCGTCTTGGCTGCCAGGTAAAGGTTAAGGACAACCTTAAGATTGCCGTTCCGGAGTCTGCACTCAGCGTCAAGAAACTTGAATGCGAGGTTATCAGCAACAAGAACGTTGCCACCTTCATCAAGGAATTCACAGTCCGTCTTCCAGAGGGAGAGAACATCGAGTTCAAGTCCGGTGAGTATATCCAGATTGACATCCCCGCATATGAGGCCGATTTCTCTGACATGGACGTAGACGATATCTACAAGGGCGACTGGGAGAAGTACGGTATCACTTCCCTGAAGTACAAGAATACCGTTCCTACCATCCGCGCTTACTCCATGGCCTCTTATCCTGCAGAGAAGAACGTCATCAAGCTGAACGTACGTATCGCAACGCCTCCGTTCGACCGTACACAGCCCAAGGGCGTCTTCAAGTTCGTGCCCGGTGTGCCTCCGGGAATCGCTTCCACCTATGTATTCTCCCGCAAGCCGGGTGACAAGGTGATGATTTCCGGTCCTTACGGAGAGTTCCTCCTCCCGGAGAACGATCCCGATTCACAGGAGTACATCTTTGTGGGCGGCGGCGCCGGTATGGCTCCTCTCCGCAGCCACATCATGCATCTGTTCAAGACCCTGAAAACCAGAAAACAGGTTCGCTTCTTCTACGGAGCACGCGCACTTGTAGAGGCCTTCTATCTTGAAGACTTCGCAGAGATTGAGAAGGAATTCCCCAACTTCCACTTCACTCTTGCACTTGACCGCCCGGATCCCGCAGCAGACGCTGCCGGCGTTAAGTACACTCCCGGCTTTGTACACAATGTAATGTACGAGACCTACCTCAAGAACCATGAGGCACCGGAGGACATCAAGTACTTCATGTGCGGCCCTCCTATGATGGTGAAGTGCGTAAACGAGCTTCTGGACTCCCTTGGAGTTGCTCCGGAAAGCGTTCTTTACGACAACTTTGGAGGTTAATCCTTCCAGGATATTATTTGAAAGGCCGGTTCCGCAATGGCGGGACCGGTCTTTTTTGCGTACTCGACACCCCAATAATTACCAAAAACATTAAACTTTGTGTAAATTTTATTAAGATTTGTAAATGTCACGTTTTGCAACTGATTATTTGTTTGTTTTGCAAAAAACTTACAGACATGAATCAGAAAAAAGGCCGTAGCCGCTTTCCAAAAATTGCTGCCGGGATTCTACCGGATTATCCGTCGTTTACATTCACAACAAAAATCACTTTCACGATTACATTTCTGTTCCCCTTGGCGACGGCCTTTTTTTCCTGCACTAAACAAGACTCTCCCACCCCGGAAGAGTTTACCATTAATATAGAAAGCAAGTCGGCGGCCGTCAATTCCGGAAGCCTTGATATCTTTGTCTACAATCTGGACAACCTGCGCAGGCTGGATTCCCACAGCCGTCAGGAGTTGGGCTGGAACTTCCCGCAAACACTGGACATCGGCTCAAGGAGCGGAAGGAAAAAGATCGTGGCGCTAACGAACTGGCCGGAGGAAGAGCTGAAGGAATGGTCAAAGATTAACTCTCTTGACAACATATCCAAAATCACATCATACCTGGCAACAGAGAATCCGGCCAGCCCAAGGATGACAGGCAACGCGACCGTCAGCGCCGGAGCGGCTTCAGGCGCAGTGATAAGCATGCAGGCACTGGCCGCAAAAATCAAAATAGCCACAGTCTGCTGCGACTTCTCCGGCAAAGCCTATGACGGACTGCCCATGCAGAATGCGCGTGTATATCTTACAAATGTATGCGTTAGCACAAGCATTTTTCCTGACGATATACCAGGGACAGCATTTGTAAACATCGGCGGATACTCTCAGGGAGACATGGAAGCCTTCGGAGCTCCGGATATGCTTGAAAGGAATATTTACGGAGACATCGGCAAGACTCCGCGGACGGTTGATATCGCATTGTATTCGTATCCGGCGCAGCTGCAGGAAGAGGGTGCCGGCCGGCCGCAGACAAAGCTTGTGCTGGAAGGAGACATCGGCGGGCGGCGCTATTACTACCCTGTCAGGCTCGGGGACTATACCGGGGGTGTTATCAGGCGTGACATGACCTACCAGATAGACCTCAGGATAACAAAACTCGGCGGTGATGACCCGGAAACGCCGCTGTCGCCGGACACCTTCGAAGCTACTGTAAAAGTACTTCCGTGGGATGAAACGGCGGGTCAGACAATTAATTATTAGGCTATGGGAAGATTATGTTTTGCAGTTGCAGGCCTGCTGATGATTGCATCGGCCTGTACCAAGGATAACGCCATAAAGGAAGAATGCCGCGTAGAGGTGGTCTTTGACACAGGCCGCCCCGGTTCCAAGTCTGCAGACCCGTCCGACGAAGATGCGATAAACGACGTTAACATCTTTGTATTCAACAGTTTAAGCGGCCTGCTGGAGACTCATGTGTATCTGGACAGGAAGACTTATGGAAAGCAGCCACTGGGCATGAACCTGCTGACAAATGTCCGTTATAACGTGGCCGCCTGCCTTAACTGCGGGTACCGGCTGCCGGATATAAAGTCCATGGACGAACTGCCTTCATTCCGCTACTATATGGTGTATCCGGATGATTACAGCGCAGGAATGCCGATGGCTGCGTACAAAGAGGGCTTTGTGCCGGGGAAGGAAGAAGGACCGCTGGTTTTGCAGGCAACGCGCCTGCTGGCAAAGATATACCTTACAATTGACCGGAGCGCCCTTAACAGTGATGTGACCATGACCGTTGCAGAGGCAGAAATTGGCGGCTGTCCGCGCTCCATAACGCCTTTTTCCGCAAGCAAGCCGGAGGGCAAGAACGATGTCTTTTCCAAAGGCTTCTACAAAAAGGGCATACAGGCAGATAACCTTAACCGGGATAACGGCGGCGGCAAAAGCGGAGAAGTCTGCCTGTATATGTTCGAGAGCATAAACTCTGCCGTCAGCCCTTACATCCAGCTCAGGCTCAATTATTTATCCCGGGAGACATCGGCAGGAAACGGGAAATGGCTCTATTACCGCTTTTATATCGGGGAAAAGGAGGGCAATACGGACATAAAAAGAAATACCCGGTACCATTTTACGGTGTTTCCGCATGGTACCGGGATAGAGGGTAATCCTTCCTGGAAGGTGGTGTTTACAGACTGATGTTTTCTTCTGCGAACCGGAGGTCCCGCTCGTCGTCTATTTCATACCAGACAAGAGGGTCTACCTTGCAGATGTAAATAGGCAGGGTGTGCAGGGAGACTTCCGTAAATACAGGCTCATAGCTAAGGTTGGGCTGCTCGTCTACAATCTTGTCATAATAAGAGCAAACCGCCTTGTAGAAGGCGTTGCTTAGTTTGTGAATTCCCACAAGTTCTCCGCAGGGATTGATGGCATTTCTGTCTTTGGACCACGCAATGAATTGTCCGTCAGGCTTTTGCTCTACGTAATACGCATCCTGGAACTTGGTGAGCGGCGCTGTAAGGATAGCAGATTCCTTAGGGAAAGCCAGAAGCTCGGAAATGGCCCGGCGCTCGTAAACAAGGTCAGAGTCCAGCATAAGGATATCGTCGTCCCCTACCACGTCGCGGCAGTTCCAAAGGGTATAAAGACAGTTGGTCTCTGCATAACGGGGGCTGAAGCAGCACTCAATCTGGGGATAAGTCTTGGCCAGTTCTTCATAAAATTCTTTATGATATCCCGTGCCGATGATTATCCTTTCAATGCCGCAATCAAGCAGGGTCTCTATGGACCTGACAACCATAGCCTTGCCCTTGAAGGGAATAAAGCCCTTTGGGATAAGTTCCGTGTATTTACCAAAGCGGGTGCCTTTGCCGGCAGCCATGAATACGGCCGTCTTTACCATACGCTATTTCTTGTAAAATGAATCGATTACACTTACAACCCTCTTCATCTGATCCCTGGTACCCATCGTAACCCTGAAGCAGCTCTCCACTGAAGGGTCCTGAGTGGTCTCACGGACAAATATGTCGTTGTCTGCCAGATACTTAAGCAGGGCAACCTTCTCTTCCCTGGAATTGAAGCGGAGCAAATTGAAGTTTCCTCGGCTGGGGAACACAGTAAAGTGGTCCGCATGCCTTGCCATCTCCTTGATGAAAAACTCCTGGCCCTCATGCACCTTATCCACATAAGCACGCATGTAATCTGCATCCTCCAGGGCAGCAATAGCGGCCTCCTGGGACAGTGTAGATATGTTTTTAGGGTTGCGAATCTTGCCGATGGCGGCGATATTCCCTTCGCTGGCCAGAAGATAGCCGATGCGGAAGTTGGCCATTGCGAAGGCCTTGGACAGTGTCCTTGTGACGATTATGTTGTCGAACTTCAGAACCAGGTCTTTGGATGAAGGACCGGCGAACTCATTGTATGCCTCGTCAATAAGGAAAAGCGTCTTGGGGAAAGCCTCCAGAAGGTGTTTTACATACTCAGGTGTATGATAGTTTCCGGTAGGGTTGTTGGGGTTGCAGATATAGACCATAACCGGTTGCTTTTCTGCCAGTACGGACTCAAAAGCATCGGCGTCAAAGGTGAAATCTTTTCCGTAATTGAAGAAAATGACCTCTGCTCCCACAGACTGGCAGGTGAGACGGAAGTTGTCATAGGACGGGCCCAGGACAATGACTTTGTCGTCCTCGCAAAGGAAGGAGCGGCAAATGTACTCATGCAGGACATCGGAGCTGCCAAAATACTGTACGTTTTCTTCCGGAAGGCCGATGAAGCCGGAAATAGCTTTCAGGAGCCTGTCGTTCTTTGTTGTAGGATACAGGTTAAAGAAACCGGGGCCGTCCAGAAGCTCCCTTACGCGGGCCTCCACCTTGGGTGAAGGAGCCACTGTGGCCTCGTTCCAGTCCAGCTTCAGGATGCCGGAACGGTCCTCGGGTTTTACCGCCCATATCTTATGGGAGGCCAGTTTGTACGGTTTAAGGTTTCTAAGGTATTTGTTTATGAAATCCATATCTTTTATAACCAGAAATTTCTAAGATAAGTCTGCTTGGGATGCCTGTCCTTTTCCGGGGGAAGCTGATTGTAGTCTCCCCAGAGCATGGTAAGGAGTTCCTTCCAGCCCACTGGAGCCGGCAGCTCCACGTCGCAGAACTTCACCGGAACAGAAGAAGAGAACCACTCTACAGGGAACCACTCCCAGCGATCCTCCGGGCAGGGCAGCATGGAAACATGCTTTGTGCTGCCGTACTGCGGGCAGGAAGCCATTTCCGCCAGAAGCTTGTTCTTGGCAGGCATCGGGTCCTGGAAATGACGGAAGGGATGCAGGAAACGGTGAAGCACTGTAAGGGAGTTTCGCTTCATGCCAAAATCTTTGTCCAACTTGGTCTTGCGGCGACGGATGGATACGGTCTCCAGATAGTCGTCAAGCGCCCTCTTGTATTGGGCCTTGAACTCCTCCGGGTCATCTGACACAGCGTCCAGAGGGAACAAATCTATCCAAAGACCGGAAGTGTAAGTTCCTTTGTACCAGGGGCTTGTAGTTTTTACCATAGTTTTATCCGTATCACATATCCTGGAGTAAGGAAGTATCATCTTGTCGCTTGATGCATCGTAAACCCTGTAGCCGGGGACATTGAATTCCTTGAGCAGGCGCTCGTAGTCCGGGCGGGGAAGAAGGATATCGATATCGTCGTCCCACGGAATAAAACCCTTATGACGGATTGCGCCCAACAAGGTTCCGTAAGCCAGGAAATAAGTGATCCCGTTTTCCTTGCAGAATTTATCTACAACTTTAAGTATGTCTAAACTAGCGGACTGAATGTCCTGCAAAGTCATCTTTCTCATCTGTGACGATATTGTCTTTAATCGGGCAAATATACGTAAAATTTTATATATTTGTGGTTGATTATACACTATATCTATGAAGATTCTGAATTTAAGAGAGTTGCAACTTGCCCTTCTGGACATTCTTGTCGATGTTGACAGGTTCTGCCGGGAACATGAAATCCGCTATTCACTCACCTACGGAACACTCCTTGGTGCCATCCGCCACAAAGGCTTCATCCCCTGGGACGATGACCTTGACATCATGATGCCCCGTGAAGACTTCAACCGCTTCCTGAGCCTGTATCCAAAGAGTGGAGCGCGTTTTACGTCCCTCTACAACACAGACACGCCGGAGACCAAGTGCATTCTTTGCTATGGAAAGGTGCAGGACAATACCTCTGTCTGCGAAGAACTGAAGCGCAAATACCTCTACAAATTCGGAATCAACATCGATATTTTCCCGGTGGACAACGCCCCGGCAGACCCGGCCGGGCACTATGAGTTCGCCCGTACGGTGACGCGTCTTAGGCACCGCATCTACCTTAGCCAGAGGCCGTTTTTCCCCTTCACCTTCCACGACCCAATCATCCCCAAGATCCAGGCTCACAGGCACAGTGCAGACTGGTGGTTCCACAAGTGCGAAGACTATCTTACCCAGTACAATAATGCCGATTCTCCCTATTGCGGGCCTGTTTCCGGCGGCATGGGCACCATCGAAATATATGACCGCCACGTTTTTGACGACTACGTAGAGGTAGAGTTCGAGGGCCGGAAGTTTATGTCCATTGCCGATTGGGACAGTTTCCTGCGCGGGCAGTTCGGGGATTACATGCAGCTTCCCCCGGAAGACAAAAGGAAGTCCCACGCCATTGTGGCCTACTTTAAGGATGAGGCAAAATGAAGGAGCTCACGATAGAAGAGATGCGCACCCTTTGGGTGCATATGCTGGATGTCATAGACGCGTGGTGCCGTTCCAACGGTGTGCGGTACTCCCTTAGCTCCGGTACTCTTATCGGCGCCTTGCGCCACAAAGGCTTCATTCCCTGGGACGATGACCTTGACATTATGATGCCACGACCGGATTATGACCGCTTCATTTCCTCCTTCAAGGCCGATGACAGCTATGTAATGAGCTATTTTGACAAGGAGCCGTACTACCGGCCTTTCGCCCGTGTTTTCGATTCCGGCACTGTTCTTATCCAGCACGGCATCAAGATGGGAGGCCTTTTCATAGATGTTTACCCGCTGGACGGCCAGCCTTCCGATGAGAATGAGCTAAAGGAGTACTTTGAGAAATACCGCAGCATCCGCCGCCGCATTTACAAGTCTACGAATTTCTACAAGTATTCCATCCACTTCCTGTCCCGGCTCAAGGGATTATACCGCGGCATCGGCAAACCGCCAAAAGAAGTAAATGTGGCAGAGATGGAAAAGCATCTTCGCAGCTGGCCCTTCGAGTCTTCTGAATACGCCGGGGAAACCACAGGCGGTTTTTTCTTCAAGACTCACGCAAAGGCCTGGGCCTTCAAGGAGTTCATTGACGTAGAGTTCGAGGGGCACACCTACATGGCTATCAAGGGCTACGATGAGTACCTTACCGTCATGTACGGGGACTGGCGCACTCCCCCGCCCCCCAAAGACCGCAAAGCCCACCACTCCTTCCACGTCTACTGGAAGTAGCTATTCTTCCTTCCCATCGCTACAGAGCTATGTGCTTTGGAAACTTACGCTCCAAAGCCCACAGGCTCTTTCGCTCCGCAATGCCAGATCACCCTCCGTGTCATTCCATCTTCACCAGAGAGCGCTTCCACAATAGCAGGGATAGGGCAAATAATTGCCCGATTATTTGCACTATCCCTTAAAAACAAGGGGGATAACGCTAGTATTCAGCCGTTTACATGCGTATTCCCCATCAATTATAGAGGATAACGCAATTATTTGGCGCTTTTTTAGCACATTGGGCATCTTCGTTTTTCGCTCCATCGGCACCCGCCCGACCAAAGACAAATCATTAATACATTGATGCAGGAAAATTGAAGAATTATTTATATATATTCTTATGGATTTTCCAAATGTTTTGGAAAGAAGTTGTATTGTAAGTTG
>OMVB01000140.1 GCA_900314395.1 uncultured Prevotellaceae bacterium
TTTGTACTTCTCCCCTAACTCCAGCAGCTGCTTGAACATCTCCACCCGCTCCGGCCTCAGCTCCCCTGCATTCATCAGCTTCTTGTTGTGCTTCCACCAAGAGCGCATGTTGCGTTCCTCCGGCACAAACTTGGAGGGTTTGCGGTGATTGGTTTCCAGAAAATCTACGGCTTCCTGCCATTTGGCCAGCCAGAGTTCGGATTGGGTAATAATGCGCTCTATAATAATCTTATTGCCAAAAACTAACCTTGAAATACTCAAACAAAAACAACGGAAATCCATTCAATACAGCAATCCTTTCTCCGTCGCTTAAATAGTTCTCACACTGAGCCATAAATATTCTTGGCTGAGCAACGATTGCTTTATTCAGTGGCATACTATTCTCTCCATTACACATATAGTTTGCCTTCGATGTATGCTGCTGCACCAACCATATCCAGTTCTGTCTAATCCGGGCAACCTCTCTTTTCCCGGGCCGACGATGCCCAGAATCCGGCAATTCAACGAAATCCAAACTGCCGTAATAACTGAACTCTCGCGCCAAATCCTTAAAAGACCGTTCCATACAGTCTCTTCGGGAAATGGAATACTCTACAAAATGCTCATCCGGCAACTGTTTCGTATAACATAGTGACTCCACCATCGGATAACTGATATACAGTTTTCCATTATCGGTTTCATTGTCAAACAATTCCAGCATTTCCCGAAGCCGCTCATTCATCTCCTCTAAATTCAAATTGGTATTCTGGAAATCGTAGTCAAAGAAAAGATAGATTTCAGAGAAATCTGACGATTTAACGCCTGACGGCAATTGAGCATTGTTCTCCCGAAGAATAGAGACGATATCCCCTTCCCCGTCAAACGCCCTCAACTGCCGATACAACTCATATATATTGTTCCCAAAGGAGCAGACAAGTCTCTCCTCTTTCCCGAAGAACAAACGCTCAAGTGTCATAAAGATCCTCGGTTCTCTCTCTGCTCCTTCAAAAACAAACAGAATCATACCTCAAACGCGCCCCCCCTGAACATCTTTTCTATATTATGACCAAAACGGAGCTCTTTATCCGTGCAATCTACCAGTGGCTTAATCTTATTCTCATTAAGGATGAAGTTGCAGTCCGGTCTTAACAGGTCATTGGTCATCAGATAGGTATTATGAGAAGATGTGAATACCTGACAGTCCTTGTTGAATAGAATCTTACATACTTCAAATGCCAATTTGAAGTGATAAAAAGCATCAAATTCATCGATAAAGACAAATGTAGCCTGCCCCATACGCTGCATCCAGAAGTATAACAGTTCAAGGGCCTTGGTTCCCGTAGAGATAATCGCCATAAACGGAATCCGCTTCTTGTCAATCTGACAGAAAAGAACCTTCTCCCCTGCCCTAGGCTGAGCAAACTCAAACTCCTGGTCGCTTACATTCCGCAAGAATCGGCGAAAATCGTCAATCAACTTATTCCGGATGATATACTCCTCAATCATAGAGACGCCCGTCTCCAGGCCGATGAACTCCCGCACATCCAAATTACGGAACCAGAGCATTCCATTTACAAACTGCTGTAGCCTTATCAAGTAATGATCGTGCGCCAGCGGAATGGACATTAACAGGAAATTCACAATAGGGATGTTGTTGGCATTATCCGCCAGATTCCGCTGCATAGACTTATCAATAGGGAAAGAATCCGTGTCGATGGTGAACTTCCCATCGGCCCGCTTGAAAACAAGCTTACCATCAACAGCCATAGATTCTGCAGTCAGTATTCCCTGATAATTCTTGGAATAAGAATAGTCTACATTCTGCCCATCAAAGCGAAACAGGTAGTCAAATTCTACCTTTAAATTAGGATCTCCGGCATAAGTAAAATTGGCATAATAATCCGCCTTTTTCCATTTTTGGGAAAGATGATTGACAATGTCAAAAATCGCGAGGCTGAAATTAGTCTTTCCAGAGCCGTTGGGGCCATAGATAATACCATTCTTAATGATATCATCTTTGATGGCATACAGGTTAAAACTGAAATTGCTGTGCCTGGTGAGGTCCAGCTCAATCTTTTCCTTGAATCCCCGGAAATTTTTTACAGAAAACTTGGCAAGCATAATACAAATGTTTGTTTCTTGGCGCAAATATACAAACAAATTTTGAATATCCGTAATTTTTTTACGGAAAATCACGTTTCGGGATAACAAAAAAAGCCGATGCCATACGACACCAGCCTTGCCCAAAACGTTATGCTCAACCCTAATAATAACCAAGTTGTTCAGCCCAAATCGGATCACCATACCTATCACGGTATAGGGTATACCAATCCAAATCATACTCATAAGTCAAAACTGGTACACCCCTCTTGAGATGCTGTAGGATATAACAAGTTATTCCATCCCATATGGATTCCCCTTTCTCAACTGTTTCATCCTTGCAAATTATGACGAATGATAATGCATCGAAGACGTCCATATACTCGTCTGCATTTTCATTCTCTGCACGACGTATTATCCTGAATTCCTGTTCATACTCCCATTCTTTCCGCTTATAGAAAAACAACTCCTCTCTACGGTCCCATATCTCTGACCTGATGCCGGCCGTGGTTTTGTTTACGAACTCGTAATCTTCAGGAATAAAACTTCCATATTTCACATCACCGCCATAATCCCCTTCCCGAAGACGCAGTCGATCTTTATCAAACACCAAACACACACCATAACCTTTTTCCGCATACAATCCCCACATAGTGTGCAAATCAAAGCCGAGGTAATCCACACCATCTCTCTCTTGATCTTGGGTAAAACTCACCTGCTGATATCGATTCATTTCTTCTTCTGCGTACAGTTCCACCTCAGACAACTCATCTTTGAGAATTCGTCCGTAAACTATTCTGTTACTCTCAATCAAATCATTCATCTTGTACATTTTTCCAAAGCTAAGTTGACGGCTTTCAATGATACTACACGCTGCATCCAGATTGGTGAAGTGATATAATTTTGACATCTCTTGAAATCTTTGACTGATCGACTTTTTCATAAATGTGTCTTTAACTTACTAACGTATTTTTCACATTGCTCTATGAAGCCGTTTACGTCTATAGCTGTACCCATACTCACCTATTATCATGCCCCCTTCGAATAATTCATAATATTACTGATATTGATTCACATGCTTGTACTTCTCCCCTAACTCCAGCAGCTGCTTGAACATCTCCACCCGCTCCGGC
>OMVB01000131.1 GCA_900314395.1 uncultured Prevotellaceae bacterium
CTTAATTGGAGCGAAGCGAAGGCGGTCCTCAGACCGCACGGCGAAGACCAGATGGACCCCCTCAAAAGCGGAGAAACGAAAGACAGCAGCCTTCAGGCCGCTGTCTTTCGTTTCGTAGACCAAACACTCCGAATCTCGAACCTCCGCTTCCTGGAAGGTCTGCTGGAAATTCAGCAGTTCATTTATGCATTATACCGATAAAGTAACTGGAATTTATGCGTCAGCCCCGTTTATTCCTTGCAATAGTTCTTGCGATCGATATTGACGACCATAGGCTCCTCCTTGAACAATTCGACCAGATCGTCATAACCATGTTCCAGCTTGAACTCCAACTCTTCCGGGTATAATGGGAACAATTGGTAGAAAGCCACTTTCTTTCCGAATAGACTTAATCTGAGCGGTTCTACCACCTGTCCTTCCTTACCGATGGAGGGCATAAGCACGAAGGAATTGAACTGGGTGTTCTCCGCAACGGGGCTTCCATCTTCATTTACCTGAACGGAATGTGAAAAACAAAGATAATCATCAGTATCCACGGTGAGCCGGGCTGCACTTTTCAACAGTCTCATGGGCCACCAGTCTTCTTCATTGTCTGAGTCGACATTCCAGTCCTTAGGCAGGAAGATGACATATTCAGCCCGGTCACAAATCATCGATTTAAACTCTTTGGGAATACTCATCTTATACGCCCCTGCTCCCATCGTGACTAACTTGTAATAGGGCGACGAATCTGTCGGCGGTACGAGCACAATGTCACAGTGGATGTCAGGTGACACAATCTCGTGAATCACGTCCTCATACTCCCCATATTGACGTTCAATATATGAGGAGACTTTTTCCAGTTCCTTTTCCGAATAAGAATAAAGCGGAATCTTCTCTTTATTATCTTTATTCATAGATTTAGTTGTTTGGGCGGAGGCCAACACAGCCACCGCAATGAGGAAAACTATAGTTGATAGTCTTTTGCCTATCATAAATACAAATCTCGATTTATCAGTGGATATTGGAGACAATCAGCCAGAGGCTGACGGCAATCATCACGCCTGCGACGATCTTCTGATAGCGTTTCCGGTTGACATTACGGATACAGCGCATGGCGATGAAATTCCCGAGCATCATGGCGGCACCGATCATCAGACCGCTCAGCAGGATGTTTCCGCTCATCAGGTTCAGTTTGCCATAGACCATCGCTTTGACGATATGCATCACCGAGGCGGCAGTGGCTTCGCTTGCGATATAGCTTACCGGGGCGAGGTCCAGAGAAAGGAATACGGCACTGCTGAGAGGTCCGGAAATGCCCAGAAGGCCGTTGATGAGCCCGGTCACGCCGCCGCCGACAATCATCGTGGCCGGCTTGTGCGGAAGGGTCATCTTTCCCCGCAGTTTCAGGATGGCGAACACGATGAGAAAGACACAAAGGACAATGGTCATCGGCCCTTTCGGGAACTTGGCGAAACCCAATGCGCCCAGCGCCGTGAAAGGTACTGCCAGCAGCAGAAACTGCCCGGCCGCCTTCCAGCTGATCTGTTTCCAGCCCATCCCTACCCGTGAAAGATTGCTCACCAACTGAGCTATAGTGCTCACGGGGACAGCGACCTCTACACCATAGAAATAGGTGATGACCGGAAGCAATACCATCCCTCCTCCGAATCCGACCGCTCCGGAAAGCAGGCCTGCTAACAAGCCGACCAATATGAGAATCAAGTATGTCACCTGAAAATCAAATTTATAATATCCTTTTCCGGAACATGTAGTAAGTGTAGTCTTCTTTATCTGTGCTGAACTCAGGAGCAACGCCTTCGCCAATCTTTTCGTAGCCGTGATTGACGTAGTACTGCCAGTTGCAGGTGCAGTCTGTCCAGAGATACAGCCACTCCACTCCCCGCTGCCTGAGCAGTTCGATGGAATTACGATTTAACGGCCTAAAGTTAATCATTATCCGCCACTTGTCCAAACGAAAGGCCCCCTGGAGCGAATCCAGAGAGCCTGACAGGTTCAGGTCTCAGTCCCGGAGACTACGGCTCGCCGCCACCGGCCGCAGCAGCGGCCCACTTGACTTCTGCCAGCATGGTGCCGGACTTCTCGCCGGTGCTGGAGTTGACGTAGTAGTAGCGGAAGAAGATCTTCGGGGCCGCAGCGCTGGGGGGCGGTCTATTTTCCGATGCAGTGGTTGGCGAAAATGTGGTGGAGGACGGTGTCGGGGGTGATGTCTTCGCCGAGTATGGAGGTGATGTGGGAGATGGCTTCCCGGAGGTCTTGGGCAACAAGGTCGGTGGGGGAGCCATGTGAGAGTCCGGAGGCAACTGCAGAGAGGCTGTTTCGAGCATTTTTAAGGGCTTCCAGGTGCCTTATATTGGTCACAAGTGTTGTGTCTTCTTGTAAATTTAGCTGGCTGAAAGACTCAGTAAGGTAATTTTTTACCTCTTCAATGCCGATTTTTTCAAGTGCGGAAATTTTAAAAATATCTATTTGATTATTAAGCGATAAAACAAATTTGTTAATCAAAGTAACATTTTTGTTATAGCTGTTTTTCGGGCATTTGTTAAGTAAAATGACCAGTTTTTGATTTGTGAAATCGACTTTGCTGATGATGTCTTTGATTGAAGACAAAGAGGCATCGGCAGGAGCAGTCGAATCAATCACCGCAAGTACGACATCGGCCTCTGAAAGCTTCCTGAAAGAACGCTCAATGCCGGCACTTTCTACATATTCCGATGTCTCCCTGAGTCCGGCGGTGTCGATGAAGCGGAACAACAGTCCGCCGATGTTCACAGTCTCTTCTATGGTGTCCCTTGTGGTACCGGCGACATCGGAAACGATAGCCCTTTCTTCATTCAGAAGAGTATTAAGCAAAGTACTCTTTCCCGCATTCACCGGACCGACAATTGCAACCGGGATACCGTTTTTAATGGCATTGCCAAGTTTGAAAGAGCTTATAAGTTTGTCTATATGTACGCAAACAGTATCCAGAAGCGTTTGAAGGTGCTTTCTGTCCGCAAATTCTACTTCCTCCTCACTGAAGTCAAGCTCAAGTTCCATCAGGGAAGCCATCTGGATAAGGTCATCCCGCAGTGAACGCAAATCACCGGAATAACCGCCGCGAAGCTGGTTCATCGCAACTCTGTGAGAAGCTGCACTGTTACTTGAAATAACATCTGCAACTGCTTCTGCCTGAGACAAATCCATCTTACCGTTCAGGAAAGCTCTTTTAGTGAATTCACCAGGTCCTGCAAGGCGGGCGCCGGCAGAGCAGAGCAATTCCAAAAGTCTGGAAACGATGAATTTTGAGGCATGGCAGCTAAGTTCTACGGAATCCTCTCCAGTATAAGAATGAGGGGCACGGAAAACAGAAACGACAACTGTATCCAGCAGTGAACCATCGGCACCAAAGACCTCTCCGTAACGAAGGCGGCCACCGGGAGTATCCGACAAAGATGCTCCGGAAAAGCGGACCACATTGTCGCAAATGCTTATGGACAAAGGACCGCTGATGCGTAAAAGCGACAGTGCACCAGTACCAGGAAGGGTAGCCGGCGCAACTATCGTATCTTCTTCAAGATAATGCATTTACGCTAAATTATTTAAAGTCTTGATTAATCTCTTGGACTAACCTTGCTCATGTTATCCAGGAGGTCCTGGTTAGTCTTGTACTGATCCATAAGACCAAGCATGAAATTCATTGCCTCAAGAGGATTCATATCTGCAAGGAGCTTGCGGAGAATCCAGATCCTGTTGGCCTGGTCAGGGCTGTAAAGGAGATCGTCACGGCGGGTACTTGAAAGAACCACGTTAACAGCAGGGAAGATTCGCCTGTTGGAGAGTGTCCTGTCAAGCTGGAGCTCCATGTTGCCGGTACCCTTGAACTCCTCAAAGATGACGTCGTCCATCTTGGACCCGGTCTCTGTCAGGGCTGTTGCAAGGATTGTAAGCGAGCCGCCGCCTTCTATGTTACGGGCGGCACCGAAGAACCGCTTGGGCTTCTGTAGGGCATTGGCATCCACACCACCGGTAAGGACCTTGCCGGAGGCAGGCTGAACCGTATTGTATGCACGTGCAAGACGGGTAATGGAATCCAGGAGAATAACTACGTCATGACCGCATTCAACAAGACGGCGGGCCTTCTCAAGAACCATGTTGGCCACCTTTACGTGACGCTCTGCGGGCTCGTCGAAGGTAGAAGCAACCACCTCTGCCTTAACACTGCGCCTCATGTCCGTAACCTCCTCCGGGCGCTCGTCTATAAGAAGGACAATCTCGTATACCTCCGGGTGATTGTCTGCGATTGCATTGGCTATACTCTTGAGCAGCATTGTTTTACCGGTCTTAGGCTGCGCAACGATAAGTCCGCGCTGTCCCTTGCCGATAGGAGTGAACATATCAACAATTCGGCAGGAAACATCCTTTTCGTGGCCACGTCCAAGAAGGTCGAACTTCTTGTCCGGGAAAAGGGGAGTCAGGAAATCGAAGGGAACCCTGTCACGGATGAATTCCGGCTTGCGGCCGTTGATATATTTTATGCGTACCAGAGGGAAATACTTGTCTCCTTCCTTTGGAGGACGGATTTCTCCTGTAACGGTATCTCCGGTCTTAAGCGCATTTACTTTTATCTGAGTCTGCGAAACATAGATATCATCGGGGGAATTAAGATAATTATAGTCCGATGAGCGCAGGAAGCCATAACCGTCCTGCATAATCTCCAGAACACCGGTGGCCTCTACCGTGCCCTCGAATTCCGGATATTTGGGAGCCCTTTGAGGCTGCTCCTGAGGGACCTGTGCTGTCTGTACCGGTGCCGATGCCTCCTTGTTTGCAGGCTCCTGGGCTGCGGGAGCGGGATTAACATCTTCTGCTACGGGCTGAACGGCCTTTTTACGGCCTCTACGACCCTTTACAGGCTGCTCTGCAGGCTGTGCCTGCTGCTGGGGCTGGGGAGCCGGAGCGGACTGCGGTTTAGCCTGCTCTGCAACCTGAGGCTGAGGTGCAGCCTGTAGCTGTTTAGGCTTGCGGCCGCGCTTTTTGGGCTGGGGCTGCTCTGCAGGCTCCTGCTGCTGAGGCTGGGGAGCCGGAGCTGGCTGCGGCTTAGGCTGCTCAGCAACCTGTGGCTTCTGCTCCTGTGGTTTCTGCTGCTCCTTCTTGGGACGGCCTCTCTTCTTGGCCATAGGAGCGGGTTTTTGAACAGGCTGCTTGCTCTGTATAAGAGCTTCCTGGTCCAATATTGCATAAGCCAGCGTCTCCGCTGTCATTTTCTTTGTCACTTTGATTCCAAGACCGGAGGCGATTTCTTTAAGCTTGTCCTCGGTCATATTGCTCAATTCAAATAAGCTATGAGGCATAAAATATTGATTATAAATAATTTAAAACGCACAGAAAATATGCGTGAGCCATAACGACGGCACAAATATACGAATAAATTTTTATTTATCCCAATAACTTGCACTCTTGCGGTAACGGAGGAGGTCTGCAAGGGCGGAAGCGTTGGCAGCAATCCTGAAGCTCCAGCTCTGCCACTTTCCAAAAGGCACCCACTGCACGGCGATATTGAAGCAGTGCAGGTCGTAGGAAGCTGATACCTGCGACGTCGTTATCCTGCCGGCCATAAGGTCCAGACCCGTATTGGCATTAATGTTAAGCTTTGGAGTAAGCTTTATATTTCCCGTAATACCAAGTGTTTGCGTGTAATTATTTTTCTCTATCAAGGTAGAGTTCGTGTACTGGTAGCTGCGGTTCATGCTGAAGCTGTAGCTGAAGTTCACAGACCAAGGCACATTAGGATTCGTATAATACAGCCAGCCGCCCGGGATATATTCTCCCGTCACAGGATGGTAGTAAATACGCCGGTAATAATCCGCCGTTGCCTGGTTGCCGTCATTGCTGCCCGGTCCGCCGCTCCTTGAGCCGTCATTACCGTCGATTTTACCGTCCCCTGACAGGGAATAAGACGTTGAGAAACTTGCTCCGGTGAACCTGAGCGGGTGCAGAATGCCATGTTCCGCAATCTGGAACTTATTGTATTGGCGTCCCCTGTAATCTATTGCATACGGGCTGAAGTTAAGGTTACCGTTGATGCCCATTTTGCCGAAGATGTTTGTAGAGAATGTGACACCCACATTATTCATCCTCAGCGAGTCTGCAAGGAAGTTGTAACCTGTGGAAATATTCAGGTTGTCAATTAGTTTCACCTTTTTTACACCCTTTCCCGTGGTATCCCTCAGGTCGCGAATCTTGGCTTCAAAATTATTGCCGATGGTGATATTTGCCGTGGCCGATTTGCCCCTGCCGGGAGGGGAGTACATCTGACCGGAGTAAATATTGTATTGATATTCCTTATCCTGGCCCGATGCATCTGTATAATACAAGGTCCTGTAGCCGTTGAAGTGCGTTGCCTTGTCCGGACTGAATGAAAGGCTGAGGGACGGCGAAATCACATGCCGGATGGCCTGAATCTTCTTGTTCTTGCCAAAATTCAGCATACCGTAAATCCTGGTGCTCATACTGAGCGAGAAGGAATAGTTATGCGTTGCGCCGAAGTGTCCGAACTGTTTGCCGGTCACCTGCTCCACCTTGTCTGTCTCCTCATTATATACATACTCGTTCTTCCTGAAGAACCAGTTCATTCCGTAGGAAACCTGAGGGTTGATATTGAAGTATTTAAACAGGGTGAATCCCGGAAGTCCAATGGTGAAGTTATGCTGCATACCGTTCTGGAACTTGTCCAGAAAACCATCCTTCATGAATTCTGATGACTTGAAAGCCACCCTGTTCTGAAGCGTGGTATTATATGCAAAAGATATCTGTTCATAGAACTTCTCCTTGCCGACGCGGTTCTTTCGCTTGAAAGGATAAAACCTTGATACACTGAAGGTTATATTAGGCAACGTAAAGGAATATGAACTGTCCCTGGAATTCTGGCTGTGCAGCATGTTCACCGACAGGTTGTATTTGCCGTTCCAGTTCCTGCTGAAGGAAACGGAAGAAGAAGCCTGGTTCTGCAAGGCCTCTGTGACTGAGCGTGAATTATACCTGCTGCTGGAAGGGCTGGAGAAGTTGACTGACGCGCTGAAGGTTGTTCCCGGGATAAACTTGGAATCCTGGCTGTGCGACCATCTTACCTGGAAGTTTCTGGTCTGGAAGAAATCCGTGCTGCCCCGCAGGCCGGTCTGGTCATTGGAATACAGTATGGAGAAGTTACCGTTGAACTTGTAATTGACTTTGTATCTGGAGTTTATGTCAAGGCTCCATGAACCCAGGGTATAATAATCTCCGGTAACAGACATGTCAAAATAATCCCCGAACACAAAGTACATACCCATGTCGCGGAGATAGAATCCCCTGGCGGTTTCTTCTCCGAAGGTAGGCATAAGCAGGCCCGTCGCCCTGTTCGGCCGCTTGGGGATGAAGCCGAACGGGATAGCCACCGGCAGCGGAATGCCCTCGATAACGGGCCAGGCCGGCCCGAACACCGTCTTTCTGGACGGTTTTGTGAGCACACGGGCCGATGTCATATGCAAATAATAATGGGGATGTTCCAAATCGCAGACAGTGTACCGGCCGCCCATAATATTAATGGACTTGTCCTCCATCATCTTAATCTTGGTACCCTGGAGCAAGCCTTCCTCCTGCTTGGTAATCATGTTGGTAATCCTTGCCCTGCGGGTATTGAAGTTGTAGCGGAGTTCCTCCATTTTATAGGTGTCACTGCCCTGGGACATCTCCGGAAGGCCCTTCCATTCGCCCGTGAGGGTGTCCAGGATGCCGGTTGCGTGGACGATTCCGGTCTTCATGTCGTATTCCATATAGGCGGCGGTCAGTTTCATGTCTCCGTAAGTGACGGTGACGTCGCCGTAATAACGGCGCTTGCGCTGGCCATCGGCAAATATATCGACAACAGAATCCTTGGCGGTAGAGAAGGCCGGGAATTCCAGGGAACTGTGTTTCTGCATGGCAATGGAGTCTACTTTGAACAGGGAATCCGCCCTGTGCAGGGAATCCCTGAGAGCCTTGATTGAATCAGGAACAACTACGCTGTCCCTGTTGAAAACAACGGCCTGTGAGAAAACTTTCTTGCCTTTCCTGGGCTTCTGGGAATACGAAACAGTCTGTCCGATGCTGAAAAGCACCAGGCAAAGGGCCAGTACGACTGACACTTTTTTCCAGTTTACTGTATTTAAAAGCCTGCTTAAGGACATTTTGTTTCGCAAGTCTGTGTTTTTTGCTATATTTGCAATCTACAAAGATAAGACCATTTTGAGACATTCACAAATACACCTTCGTTTCTTATTTGCAATTTTTGCATCATTAGTGGTGTTCTGGCAGCCTTGCAAGGCCCAAAACAACACGATAAAAACCGTATGCATCGATGCCGGACACGGTGGCCATGACGGCGGCTGCACACGCAAAGACGGCGGCAAGACCTACCGCGAAAAGGACATTACCCTTGACGTGGCAAAGGAACTAGCCCGCCAGATTTCAAGTGCGTACCCCGATGTCACTGTGGTACTTACAAGAAGTACGGATGTTTATGTAACCCTTAGCGGAAGAGGCAAAATCGCCAATGATGCGAAGGCGGATCTGTTTATTTCCATTCACATCGACGCCACTAAGAATACCTCCGCCAAAGGCTTCTCCATTCACTGCCTGGGGCAGTCCCGCGACAAGAACCGGGACCTCTTTAAATATAATATGGATGTATGCCGCAGGGAGAATGCAGTGTTTTCATTGGACGAGGACAAGCCGGCCGGCTTTGACCCGGACGACCCCGCATCGGCAATGGTATTCAGCCTCATGCAAAATGTGCATCTGGAGCAGAGCCTTATGTTCGCGGAAGATGTGCAGAAAGAGATGCGTAAAGGTCCCATCAAAACGGACAGGGGAGTATGGCAGAACCCGTTCCAGGTGCTCTGGGTTACCTCCATGCCGGCTGTACTGATTGAATGCGGCTTCCTTTCCAATGACTCGGACAGGGGAGTCTTCAAGACAAAAGAGGGCAAGGAAAAGATTGCCGCAAGCATCTTCAGGGCATTCAAGACGTACAAAACAAGGTTCGACAGCAATGCCGGCAATGTTCAGGAGGAACAATCCGTTCAGCCGGCCCAACCGGTAAAAGAGGAAATATTATACGGAGTCCAGGTGATGGCATCCGGCAAGCTCCTGAGCAAGACGGACAAAACCTTCAAAGGACACAAAGTAACCATAGTGAAGACCGGCAAACTGTACAAATATATTTTGGACGCCGGACCTTCAGAGAAAAAAGCGAGGGAAAATTTAAAAACGATTAAAAAAACGTTTCCCGAGGCATTCCTTGTAAAGACGGACGGCAATTACACGGAAATGGTAAAATAAAAACGGATTTAAAACGATTTGAAAGGCCCGCATGGACGATAAAGACAGATTTGAGTAAATTTAAATTATTCCAAATTGTAAAATGCCTTTATCAATTACTTAGCCCAAAAGCTTCTTTATAAAACTCTGATTTTCAGGCTATTATAAAAGTCGATTTTTCAGGTTGGTTTTACTTTAAGAAAAGCAAAATATTTTTAAAAATCAATAGTAAAAACGATTTTTTATTAAAAATTTTTACACCACATTTGCATTGTCATCGAAGGAAAACGTTTAAGTAACCTTTGGTGACTTTTTTAGCCCCATAAAGTAAAGTGCAACAGGCAGAACACATAACAGTTTGGAACAATTGTCTGAGGATCATTGAGCAAATCATTGAGCCCCAGAAATTTGATATGTGGTTCAAGCCGCTGCGCCCCGTTGCATTCAAGGATTCCCATCTGACCCTTGAGGTTCCCACCAATTTCTTCAGGGAGTACCTGGAAGACACGTATCTTGACCTTATAAAGAAAACAATGCACCGCGTCATCGGCGCAGATGCAAAACTTTTCTATCAGGTCCGTCCGGTATCCAACCAGCCTGCAATGCAGTATCCGGCCGCCCAGGGGACAGTTCCCGTCAACAAGAGTGTATCGGTAAATACTTATCCCACAAACGGAAACCCTGGTGCATTCGTATTCCCGGGACTCAAAAGGGTGCAGATCAATCCAAGGCTCAATCCTGTCTACTGCTTCGACAATCTTATAGAGGGAGAATGCAACAAGCTGGGAATCACCGCAGGGGAGAGCATTTCCAACGCCCCGGGGAGCACTTCATTCAATCCGCTGTTCCTCTTCGGCGGCCCGGGATTGGGAAAAACCCATCTGGCCCAGGCAATCGGCATTTCAATCAAGGAGAAATATCCGGATCTGATTGTTCTTTATGTGACCGGCAATGAGTTCAAGCTTCAGTATATGGATGCAGTGGGCGTCCGCAACAAGCTCACCGACTTCCTTGCCTTCTATATGAAGATCGATGTCCTTATCGTTGACGATATCCAGGACCTTATCGGCACCGGAACACAGAATGCGATGTTCAACATCTTCAATCATCTGCACGAGAACGGGAAGCAGCTTATTTTCACCTCTGACCGCGCTCCGGTAGACCTTCAGAACTTCGAGGAAAGGCTGCTCTCCAGAATGAAATGGGGCCTGTCCGCAAGGCTTGGAAAACCGTCTTACGAGACCAGGCTCGCCATGCTTAAGGCAAGGAGCTTCAGGGAAGGCGTAAGCATTGAGCCTGAGGTACTTGAGTGGCTTGCAACAAGGATTCAGTCCAACTTCCGCGAGCTTGAGGGCGTGCTTATTTCCCTTATAGCACACGCTACGCTTTCACATAAGCCAATATCCATTGACCTGGCGCGTGAAGTTACCGGAAACCTTGTAGGAGAGGAAAGCAAGCCGGTTTCAATAGAAGCAGTTCAAAAGACAGTTTGCGACTACTTCGGCATAACGCGGGATGAACTTGTATCACAGTCCAGGAAGCGGCAGATTGTCCAGGCAAGACAGATAGCCATGTACATGAGCCGCAACATGATAAGCTGTTCACTCAACACTATCGGCGCTGAACTTGGAGGCAGGGACCATGCAACAGTCATGCACGCATGCAATACGGTGGCGGACCTGATAGCGACGGATAAGCAATTCAAGCAATATGTAAACGACATAGAGAAAAACCTTGTCTCCGTAAGGTAAGGCAGGGATTTTTTCATTTAAACCACAACGCTAATGGACGCAAAAAGAGTTTTGGAAATTTTCAAGGAGATCACAATGATTCCCCGTGAATCGGGCCACGAAGAGCCTATGACTCAATTCCTTATGGATTTTGCCGCAAAGCATTCCCTCAAAGCCAAAAGGGATGCTACAGGCAATGTTGTCATCTGCCGTCCGGCAAGCAAGGGCAAAGAGAACGTTCCCGTGCTAGTACTGCAGGCTCACCAGGACATGGTATGCGAAAAGAACGCAGGCGTAGACCACGACTTCCTGAAGGATCCCATCAAATATGTGATTGAAGACGGCTGGATGATAGCCAAGGATACCACTCTTGGCGCCGATGACGGCATAGGCGTTGCCGCCTGCCTGGCGCTTTTGGAAAGCGACCTCCCCACCGGCCCGCTGGAGTGCCTGTTCACTATTTCAGAGGAAACCGGAATGGACGGTGCAATGGCACTTGAGCCCGGTTTCATCACCGGAAAAACCCTTATCAACCTGGATTCAGAGGACGAGGGTGAACTCTTTGTCGGCTGCGCCGGCGGAGTAAACACAATGGCCACCTTCAAGTACGTAAGGGAAACAGTAAGGAATACCCACAGAGTATTCAAAATCCGTCTCTTCGGCGCCCAGGGCGGCCACAGTGGGGACGATATCAACAAAGAGCGCTGCAACACCGTACAGCAGATGGCGCGCTTCCTCTTTGAGGAAATGAAATACGGCCCTATGCAGCTGCTTAAAATCGACGGTGGAAACAAGCACAACGCCATTGCAAGGGAGACAGAGGCGGTCATTGCCGTATCCTCTGACAGGAAAAAGGCTCTTTTGGCAAGGTTTTACGCTTTTGTAGATGCCCTGAAGGCAGAATTTGCCGTTTCGGATCCCGGCATTTCAGGCAGTCATGAGAGCTACAGGGAGGCAGACAGGCGCTTCGCAATCGACGGCGACACCGCAAACCGTCTTATATCGGCCCTCGTAGCCGTTCATCACGGTGTGCTGGCAATGAGCCAGGATATCCCCGGGCTTGTAGAGACCTCCAACAACCTGGCATCGGTAAAGATGTGCAAATACAGGACGATAGAGGTTTGCACCAGCCAGAGAAGCAGCGTAGAAAGCGCAAAGGACTTCATTGCAGACAAGATCGAGGCCTGCTTCAAGCTTGCAGGGGCCAGAGTCCGCAGGACAGACCCTTACCCTGGATGGAAGCCTGACATGAAGTCACGCATCCTGAAGATAAGCTTCGACAGCTATAAGTCTCTCTTCGGGTACGAGCCCAAGGTCAAGGCTATCCACGCCGGACTTGAGTGCGGCCTGTTCCTGGAGAAGTTCCCCGGCCTGGATATGATATCCTTCGGCCCTACGCTCCGCGGAGTTCACGCCCCGGGAGAAAAACTTGACCTGGCTTCCAATGAGAAGTTTGTCAAGCACCTTATCGACGTTGTAACTAAATTCAATTAAAAATGGCCGTACAGCTTGCCCCGTCCATACTTGCAGCCGATTTCCTGAACCTTGCGGCAGGTGTGGAAACAGTTAACAGACATGCCGACATCTTCCATCTTGATGTGATGGACGGAATTCTTGTTCCCAACCTTTCCTTTGGTTTCCCGGTTGTCGATGCAATCGCAAAGAAGGCGGAAAAGCCTTTGGACGTGCACCTGATGATTGTTAAGCCCTGGAATTATTTCCAGCGCTTTGCAAAGAGCGGGGCGGCTATGATAAGCTTTCACCTGGAGGCTGCGCGCCTGGATGGCCGCGACCCGTCGGAGTTGCTCAGGGAGATCAAGGCCCTTGGCTGCAAGGCCGGGCTTGCCATAAATCCGGATATCCCGGTAGAGGACCTGTTCCCTTACCTTCAGGAAGCGGATTTCATATTGATTATGAGCGTGTTCGCAGGCTTTGGGGGGCAGAAGTTTATCCCGGAATCTCTTGACAGGATTGCAACCCTTAAGGCGGAGCTTGTCAGACGTGGCCTTAAGGATTGCAAGATTGAGGTGGACGGGGGAGTCGGGACTGCGAATGCTGCCGCTTTGGTTAAAGCCGGCGCAGAGATTCTTGTCGCCGGCAGTTCCGTCTTCGGAGCGGAAGACCCCGCCTCCGCCTGCAAAGCCCTCCGCCAGCTCTAGAATCCTCATTTACAGTTTATCTGCTCTTCTAAAGCTCTTTAATAAAAATATATCCTAAAGGCCATGGACCCTTATATTTTGGCCTTTAGGATATATTTTTTTAAAGGCATAAAAAAAGACTAAAATAAGATTATAAGATGTAGCTGATTTCTTTGAAGGCGAACTTTTTAATGCTTCCGTCCGGCATTTCAACATGCAGCAGAGCCTCTCCGTCAATACCCCTGATAGTACCTGAAAAAGTCTCTCCAGTTTTAGTATCAGTATAATCGGCCTTGACACCAAAGCGGAAAAGACAATCCATATAACGCTGTCGCAGAACCGTCGGCTCCTCCTGCAGCAAAGAGCAAAAATACTCCAGAAAAGCCTCCAAAACAGCCTTAATATCGTAATTCTGATGCGTAAGCTTAGTCATCGAAACCGGATTCATAAGCTGCGGAGGAAATTCTGTCTGATTCACATTAAGGCCAATGCCGATGATACTGGATTCAACCATGCCCCCGGCAGTCAGTACATTCTCTATCAACATCCCGCAAATCTTCCTGTTGCCGATATAAATATCGTTTGGCCACTTGATGTTTGGCCGGAGTCCGTAGCCATCCAGCAACTCCTTGACAGCCAGTGCAGAAACAATGCTTATATAAAACTGTTCTTTAGCAGGAATCTCCCTGATTCCGTTCTTGCCAGGACGCAACAGCACAGAGAAAGTCAGGTTCTCTCCGCGGCCACTGCTCCACTTGTTTCCGCGCTGCCCTTTGCCTGCTGTCTGGTATAAAGCTGCCACAACTGTCAGATTGTCATATTCGTCAATATGCCTCCTGACCTCTTCCTGGGTGGAATCAGTGGTGTCCAGCCAAATTGTTTTTGCTTCCGCTTTCATAGGAACATTATTTGTAATCTCTTATAAAAGTATTATCTTTGTAGATGCAAAAATACGAAATAACTGCAATATGAGAATATCTCCGGTAAAAATCATTGCCGATGCAATGCTTGAAAAGAAGGCCCAGGACGTACTTTCCCTGGACCTCAGGGGCATCGGCTCCGCCATATGTGACCACTTTGTAATCTGCAACGCAGACTCCACGACCGCCGTAGCCGCTATCGCGGACAACGTGCTGGTAAAGATGGAAGAAAAGGCCGCAATGAAGGTTCTGCGCATGCAAGGCCTGGAAAACGACTTCTGGATTATCCTGGATTACGGAGAGGTCGTAGTTCATATTTTCCTTACTGAATACCGCCAGTTCTACCGCCTGGAGGACCTCTGGGCAGACGCTAAGGCCCGTCATTTCAAGGATGAGCCCAAGGCGGCCCCTGCCAAGGAAACCGCAGAGCGTGTTAAGCCAAAGGCAGCGTCCAAACTGCGCGCAACCGTAAGGAAGAAAACAGCAAAACAGAAAGAATAAATGCCAAGCATCAATAAAAACAAGGTAAAAAAGCCCTTTGCCAACTTCTCCTGGTTCTACTTTCTGCTTATCATGGGAATCTTCTATCTCCTGTTCTCCAACAGGGGTTTCCAGATGCGCAGGGTGGAATGGCCGGAAGTTAAGCAAATGCTGGCCGACGGTGACGTAAAACAGGTCAACTTCGTCCGCAACGACTTCACGGGAACAGTCTCACTGCGCCCGGAAAGCGTAAACAAATACCTGGACAAGTTCGGGGGCGTGTACCCGGACAGGTCGCCTCAGTTCGACTTCATGGTCTCTTCCAAATTTGACCCGGAGACCGTATTTGAGGAAATAAACTCCACCCTTGAACCGTCAAAACAGTTCAAGGTAGTTATGGAAAACAACAATACCAACTGGGGAGACATTATCCAGTGGGTAATCTTCGGCGTGTTCTTCATCGCCATGTGGGCTATGATGTTCCGCGGAATGAACCGCAACATGGGCGGTGGCCGCGGCGCCGGCGGAATCTTCAGCGTAGGCAAGTCTACCGGCAAGCTGGCAGACAAGAATACCGTTAACGTAACCTTCAAGGATGTAGCCGGCCTGTACGGCGCAAAAGAAGAGGTTATGGAGATAGTAGACTTCCTGAAGAACCCCAGGAAGTACACTTCCCTTGGTGCTAAGATTCCAAAGGGCGCACTCCTTGTAGGCCCTCCCGGAACCGGCAAGACCCTGCTGGCCAAAGCCGTGGCAGGGGAGGCCAACGTTCCTTTCTTCTCCATTTCCGGCTCTGACTTCGTAGAAATGTTTGTAGGTGTGGGTGCTTCACGTGTACGCGACCTCTTTGCACAGGCAAAGGAGAAAGCCCCCTGCATCGTATTCATAGATGAGATTGACGCTGTTGGCCGCGCCCGTGGCAAAAATGCCGGCTTCTCTTCCAACGACGAGCGTGAAAACACTCTGAATCAGTTGCTTACAGAGATGGACGGCTTCGGCTCCAACTCCGGCGTCATCATCCTTGCGGCAACCAACAGGGCGGACATCCTGGACAAAGCCCTCATGAGAGCCGGCCGCTTCGACCGCCAAATCAATGTAGAGCTTCCAGAGCTCAAGGAAAGAATCGACATTTTCAATGTCCATCTTCGCAATATCAAGGTAGATCCGTCATTTGACGTAGAGACAATGGCCAAGCATACTCCCGGTTTCTCCGGTGCCGATATCGCCAATGTCTGCAACGAGGCAGCCCTTACAGCAGCCCGCCGCAACAAGAACCTTGTAACACAGGAAGATTTCATGGAGGCCGTAGACCGCATCATCGGCGGACTGGAAAGGAAGAATTCCACAATAATGACCCCGTCAGAAAAGCGCACTACAGCATACCACGAGGCCGGACACGCAGTAGTAGGCTGGCTCCTGCCCAATGCAGACCCTGTTTTCAAGGTAAGCCTTATCCCCAGGGGAAAGGCGCTTGGAATCACCTGGAACCTGCCGTCGGAACGTAAGATACTGTCCAAGTCCCACATGATGGATGAAATGTGCGTCCTCATGGGCGGCCGCGTTGCAGAAGAAATAATCAACGGAGAACCCGCATCCGGAGCGCTCAATGACCTTGAAAGGCTTACAACCCTTGCTTATGCCATGGTTCAGTACTATGGAATGAGCGACAAAGTGGGCGCCCTGTCTTTCTACGACTCCACCGGTGCCCGCGGATACGAACTTGTTAAGCCTTACAGTGAAAAGACTGCTGAGCTGATGGACCAGGAAGTCAGGAGACTGACAGACCAGATCCGCGAGCGCACGGAAAAGATTATAAAGGACAACTACGAAGGCTTTGAGAAAGTGGCCCAGATGCTTCTGGAAAAGGAAGTCATCATGCAGGACGACCTTGAAGCTATCCTTGGCCCTAAAGTAACCGCTTAAACTTAACTGAAACCTGAACCTGTAATGAGTAATACTGTCAAGAGAAGTATTTTTGGAATCCTGTTCATAGCAGTGATGCTGGCCGGCTTGCTTATAAACAAGTACGGATATGCAGCCCTTATGCTGTTCATCCTTGTTATGATGATGCATGAATTCCTTCACATGACCGTTGGCAAGAAGTTCCTGCTGTGCAGGATACTGGCAATCGTTGCCGGAGTCATACTGTATTGCACCACATTTGCCATTATCGCATTCAACCTGCCTACAAAATTCGTGGCTGTACCGCTGCTCCCGTTTGCCGTGCTGATGTCGGCTTCGCTATACTCACACGACAGGGGAGACTTCCGCGACTTCTCACATGTCCTTGCCAGCCTGCTTTACATAGCGCTGCCAATCTCCCTGGCCAATCTTATCGTGTTCGATGACTTCGGTGTGTTCAACGGAGAGCTTATGCTGGCATTCTTCATTATCATCTGGGCCTCTGACGTAGGAGCCTACGTGTTTGGCATGTCGCTTGGCCAGAAGTTCGGCAAGAAGCTGTTCCCGGAGATCTCCCCCAAGAAATCCTGGATCGGCTTCTGGGGCGGAATCCTGTCCTCAATGCTTGCAGGCCTTATCCTTAGCCTTACGGGCTTCCTGCCCTTCGGGATTATCCATTGCATGGTACTTGGCGCAATCATGGGCGTATCAGGTGTTTACGGAGACCTGTTCGAGTCCATGTGGAAGCGCAGCAGCGATGTCAAGGACTCAGGCAGCATCATTCCCGGTCACGGCGGCCTGCTGGACCGTTTTGACAGTTCACTCTTCGCCATCCCGGTAGGCGTACTATACCTAATCCTTTTTAACCTTGTTTAGCTTATGAAACTGGATAAAGATTCCTACGGAACGATGATAAAAGTCTGCCTGGCAGTTATTATACTTGCCGGTGCAGTACTGTGGTTTGTGCCGCTCAAAGCAGTTTCCATTCCTGTTGCAGCCTTTTTACTATGCTTCTGCTGCTTTGTGGTTTATTTCCACAGGGTCCCGGTGCGCAAAGCCGTAGGAAACGATAAGATTATATCTTCCGTTGCCGATGGTAAAGTGGTTATCCTCAAGAAGGCTTTTGAAAAAGAGTATCTTCAGAGAGAATGCATCCAGGTTTCCATTTATATGGATTTCTTCGATGTCCACGCCAACTTCTGGCCGATGACAGGAGAAGTCACTTATTATAAGTACCACCCTGGCAAGTATCTGCTCGCTTTCAAAGAGAAGTCCTCAGAGGAAAACGAGCATTCTTCCACTGCCCTCAAGAGCAAATACGGAGAGATTTTCTTCAAGCAGATTGCCGGCACATTCGCCCGCAGGATTGTTTGCTATTCAAAGAAGGGCGCCATGGAAACCGCCGGCCAGCAATGCGGTATCATTAAGTTCGGTTCCCGAATCGATATATTCCTTCCCCTTGACGCCGACATCAAAGTTAAGATAGGGGATACCACACGCGCCTGCGAAACTGTAATTGCAGAACTGAAGTAA
>OMVB01000130.1 GCA_900314395.1 uncultured Prevotellaceae bacterium
GCTGGGATACGACCTTTGACGCCAATTTCGAGGGGCACGAGCAGGTGTTCCGGATAGAGAATAACTGGATGGACAAGGGACTCTTCAGCACGTCCTTTTCAAGGCCGATGATAGAAATCGCCAAGACGGCCAGTCCCAATATCGAGGCAGTGGGGACTTATTGTACCATGCCCCATGAAGCTACATTAAGGAAAGACGGCGAAGAGACGGTGCTATCCGTTCCCTCTGCCAGAGTTGACAGTTCCATGTTCTCCTTATTCCCCTTTGAGTGGGTTGAGGGCTCGGCACGGGAATTCACCGCCGGCGAGACGGCTGTCGTGAGCGAGGAATATGCGAAGGTCTTCTTCGGCGACGAGAGCGCTCTTGGCAAATATTTCAAGGCCGGTAACGGAGTGGAGGTTCGAGTCGTTGGCGTTTTCAAGGATATGCCCAAGAATTCCAGCATACACTATGGCGTCTTCGTTAATCTCGGTGACGAATTCCTTGATAATATCAATGAGTGGTCCTTCCTTGCTTTTGTAAAGCTGAAAGATCCAACCCTGGCCAAGGAGACCGAGACTCAGATGGTAAACGCCTTGCTGGATTATTTAGGCGATAATGTGGACGATGATGTGGATGAGGCTCAGGCCAATGAGTTTAGGGAGGGATTCCGTATCAGTAATTTGCATAATGCCCATTTTGAACGAGATGTACGGGCCAATATTGCCAGTGCCAACAAGGCGATTACTATCACGCTGGCCGCCATTGCCATCCTGCTGATCCTCATTGCCATCATCAATTTCATCAACTTCGCTTTCGCCGAGATCCCTTTCCGTATCAAGAACATCAACACCCGCAAGGTGCTGGGAGAAGGTCGCGGTTCTTTGATCGTGCGCCAGCTGCTGCACGCCGGGCTTATCGCGCTCGTCGCGTTTGCGATAGCCTGCCTCATCATGCACGTGGTTGCAGGGACGTCCTGGGCGTCGTATGTGTCCGACAGTCTGGCACTGAAAAATAACGTCAGCATCTTAATCCTGATGCTTGGCGTAGCGCTGGTCTCGGCCGTTATCGCAGGCCTAGCTCCGGCACTGTATTCCACTTCCCAGCCTGCCGCACTGGTCCTGAAAGGCTCTTATGGAACCAGCGTGAAGGGAAAAGCCCTTCGCAACATGCTTGTGGGGCTTCAGTTCGTGTTGTCTTTCCTTTTCATCCTGATGGCCCTGTTCGTGGGCGTTCAGACCAAGTATATGATGGGAAAGGATATGGGCTTTGACGAAGCCCGCGTCCTTCAGACCTGGTGCGGATATCCGGCCGGTAATCAGAAAGAGGCCCTGAGGAGCCATCTGCTTCAGAACCCTTCGATTGAAGCCGTGACTTTTGCTGACAGCCCGATTGTCTCCGACCAGAAGATGGGTTGGAGCCGTACCGGGGACGACGGCAATCAGGTATTCATGGAAGTACTGCCCGTGGATGATAATTTCGTGCAGTTCTTCGGGCTTCAGATTATAGAAGGCCGTGACTTCCGGGAGTCTGACAACCAGAATGAGGCCGGCAGCATCATTCCCAATGAGACCTTCATGCAGATGTTTCCACAGTTTCACGTTGGAAGCCTGATGGGAGGTCACGTGGATAACTGCGAGATTGTCGGTGTGGTGAAAGACTTTAATTTCAAGAGCCTGCAACACGCAATGGGCCCGCTGGTGCTCTATAACTGGGGTAAGCAAGGATGGCGGTCTTTCGGAACGATGTACGTGCGGACTGTCCCCGGGGCCGATTTCAAAGAGGTGTCTGACTACATGAAGGACGCGATTTGCAAGTTTGACCCTCGCAGGGAACCCCATATGATAACCGTCAGTCATCTGGATAAATGGATTGAGGATATGTACCAGAGCGAGCAGTCGCTTGGAAAACTCATCACCATCGCCTCCTTCGTAGCCCTGCTGATCGCCATCATCGGAATTATCGGCCTGGTGTTCTTTGAAACACAGTTCCTGAAGAAGGAGATTGCCGTACGGCGTGTGAATGGCGCCACTGTGGGCAGCATCCTGAAGATGATTAACAAGAAATACCTCATTATGGCAGCCGCGAGCTTCGTGATTGCAGCGCCGATAGCCTACTACTTGATGACCGCCTGGCGGAAAGGCTTCGCTTACCAGGCGCCCGTGCCGGTGTGGATTTTCCTCGTGGCGCTGTTGGCGGTTGCTGCCATTACTCTAACCGTTGTCACGCTCCAGAGCTGGAGGGCAGCCAATGCCAACCCGGTTGAATCGTTGAAGAATGAGTAGATCCTTCGCTAACGCTCAGGATGACAAAGAGGACAGTCAGAATGTTGGCCTGTCATTCTGAACGAAGTGAAGAATCTTTAACAATAGAACAAACAATTATAACACAAATAATTATGATTACTGTAAGCAATCTTTGCAAAATCTTCCGTACGGAAGAGATCGAGACCACGGCTCTCAATGGTGTAAGCTTTGAAATTAAGGACGGCGAGTTCGTCGCCATCATGGGCCCTTCGGGCTGCGGCAAGTCTACGCTGCTGAACATCCTGGGCCTGCTGGACAATCCCACCAGCGGCAGCTACAAACTGCTGGACACCGAGGTCGCGAACCTCAAGGAGAAGGAGCGCACCAAGTTCCGCAAGGGCAACATCGGCTTTGTGTTCCAGAGCTTCAACCTCATTGACGAACTCAATGTCTATGAGAACATTGAACTGCCTCTTCGCTATCTGAACATCAGCGCCTCTGAACGCAAACAGAAGGTCACCGACATCATGAAGCGCATGAACATCTCTCACCGAGCCCAGCACTTCCCGCAGCAGCTCTCCGGAGGTCAGCAGCAGCGCGTCGCCATCGCCCGCGCCGTGGTTGCCGGCCCGAAGCTGATCCTCGCGGATGAGCCTACCGGTAACCTCGACTCCAAGAACGGCAAGGAAGTGATGGACCTGCTGAAGGAGCTCAACTCTGAGGGCACCACCATCGTAATGGTGACCCACTCCCAGAAGGATGCGTCACAGGCGCAGAGGACTATCGACCTGTTTGATGGTCAGATAGTAAGTGATGTCAAGAACGAACTTTAATGAAATCATACTTAAAATTCCTGTCCCGGAACAAGTTGTACACGGCCATCGAGGCGGTGGGGCTGGCGGTGAGCCTGGCGTTTGTGATCATCATCGGAAGCTACGTAGTGCAGCAGTATGAGGTGGCGCATGAATCGCCCCAGTGGAAGCGGACCTTTGTGCTGGGCAACCCGGACTTCCTTGGCCTTACTTACTGGGATAAGGAAGAGCTGGAGATGAACATCCCGGAGGTTGAGGCGGCCACCCACATGTCTTTCCTATGGAAGCCCACCATCATGGAGGGTGACGACCTGTTCCAGGTAGTCGGGATGGAGACCGATGCCGATTTCTTCCGGGTTTTCCCGGAATACCACCTTGTGGCCGGAAGTTTGGAAGACTTTGTGGCCAAGAACGATGTCCTCGTCAGCGAATCCCTTGCACGGAAGATTGCCGATCAGGTCGGCAATGACATAATCGGCCACACCCTCAGGGTGAACGAATCAGATCGCATCATCAAGGGAGTGTATGCCGATTTCGACAGTTCGTTTATCCTGCCTTTCGATATCATCGTCAATATCGAAGATAGCTGGGGTGCATCCCAGACCAAATCGTTTGGCAGCATCGGCAATTACACTACCTGGTTCCGTGTGAACGAAGATGCCGATGTTGCCGATGCGCAGGCAAAAGTAAAGGCTCTTCTTCACAAGAATTATGATGCCATATGGGGTCATGACAAGGTGGAGGCATGGGGCAGTTACCGCATGGACGAGGGCTTTTTCCACCCGGGAAACAGTGGCGGCCTGTTCCGGCAGGGCAACGCCCAGATGCTAAGGCTCCTGACGATAGTGGTGTTGCTTCTTTTGCTGTCGGCAATCTTCAACTATGTGAACCTGAGCCTTGCGCTCACGGGCAAACGTGCCAGGGAGATGGCCACCAGAAGGCTTCTTGGGGCAGATAAAGCGGCCGTTCTTTGGAAATACATCGGTGAGTCCGTGGCCTTTACGGCTGTTTGTTTTGCGGCGGCCATGCTCCTGGCATGGTGGCTGAATCCCATGATGAACAGTCTGGTTACAAGTGGCGATCCTGACGCGGCTTTGTTGGGACTTGGGGATACAAGCGTAAGTATCAGCCTCCGCATGTCGCCTGCCTATATCGCTGCGTATCTCATTGTCATTCTGATACTTGGTGTTATTAACGGCCTGCTTCCTGCTCTTGCTGCTTCCCGTTACGAGCCTGTCGATGTAATCAAAGGAGCACTGCGCCGCCGTAACAAAATGATACTGAGCAAGGTATTCATTGTGGTGCAGAATGTCCTCTCTGTTTTTCTTATTGCCATGGCGCTGGTGATGGAAGTGCAGATGCGCCATATGCTTACAAGGCCATCGCATGCAGCGGTAGACAATCTCTACTATATCGAATACAGCGCCCGGAACTATGACATGATGAAATTGTTCAAGGATAAAGTGGAGCGCTTGTCCTTTGTTAAGAATGTGGGTGTTGGCCGCGGGCTTCCTGGCATCATCAACATGACTATGGGTGTAAAGGTGGATGAGGATCATCACGTTGATATGCCCGTCATTGTTTGCGATTCCACCTATTTCAAACTGCTGGGACTGGAGGTTAAGGAAGACTTCGGACATCCGATGGCTCATTCCATCTGGATGACTGAATCGGCCTTCAATGCGGCCGGAGTTTCAGATACCAGTACAGTCTTTGCGAGAAGAATCAGCATGAACGGAGCAAGGCCTGAGTTTATCGGCGGTATAGTGGGCGATTTTCCTTCGCGCCCGGCTTCTGAGCCCGAGCAAAATCCCAATGGTGCCGTCATTGTGACCAATGTAGAGGAGTTGAACTTTTCCAATTGCCTTCTCATCGGCACTACGGGCGAAGATAAATCGTATGAAGATCAGATACTTGCGGCCTATCGGGACTATCGTCTTGAAACCTCCGGCGTGGAGGAACCGGCCTGGACTTACGGCTTTATCCGGGATTTGAACCGGAAACGGTTGGAGCCTGTTCAGAGGACTCTTCGTCTGGTGGAACTCTTTGCAGTACTGGCGGTTTTGATTTCCCTTCTGGGCCTGTTGGCCATGAGTACCTACTTTGCCGATGAAAATACGAAGCAGATTGCGGTGAGAAAGGTTTTCGGTGCCGATGTCGACAGTGAAATCTGGCGGAACGTCCGCAGCTATATGCTGATGGTGGCGCTTGCTTGTGCGATTGGCATTCCGCTGGCCATTTGGGCAGCTCAGGTGTATCTGGAACGCTTTGCCTACCGTGTTGAGGGTTACGGATGGGTGTTCCCGCTGGCCGCTGGGATTTCGCTGGCCATCGCCTTTGGAACCGTCCTCTGGCAAACGCTCAAGGCGGCCCGTACCAATCCGGCGATAGAGTTAAAAAAAGAATAAAATGAAAACAAAAAGAGATATTTGGATCAAGGT
>OMVB01000128.1 GCA_900314395.1 uncultured Prevotellaceae bacterium
GGGAGCATCGGTAGTATAATAAGCAGTAAAGCTGGAACCTATGTCCAAGTGACTCTGGTAGGCATTTTTAAGGAAAGGATTGCCGGAGAGCGACTCCAGGAAACTATCGTCAATATGGTGTAGTTTTACAAGACTGATACCCAGCGGAGTAAGCTGGTAATACAGCCTGCCCTTGGACCACAGATAAGTGTAAGACGTAGAGAAAATGTCCCTCTTGTACTCCGGCCGGTCCTGAGCGTTCATCGACGCTTTAATCTGCGTCGTAGGCACCCTGTCCCTGAAGAATGAAGACGGCAACAGCAGGAAGCGCGGGAAAGTGATACCTCCGGACACACCGAACTCGGTAGACTTGATATCGGTACCGGGCTTGAACTGCCAGTCCCCAAGGAAGGTCAGGTTCAAAGTCTCGCTGCCCTTGAAAATGTTTCTGCTGTAATAAGTTATCTCCGGTGAAATACCAATAAGGCCGTTGGAATTTGAAGAGCCCTCGATATTCAGTTTCACTCCCCTCTGCTTTGCCGGCGTAAGGGCGATCTCACAGTCCACGATGCCGTCGTCAAAGGTGGAACGGTCCAGCGTAATCCTGACTCCGGACAGTGCACTAAGAGCGGAAAACCTTGAATATGAGGTGTTTATGGCCGATTCAGAATAGGGCCGTCCCGGCTTTATGGTATTGAGGTCCTTGAGCACCTTCTCCCTGAATTTGATAGACTTGGGATAAGATATTGACACATTGCCGAACTTATACCTTATAAGGCTCCGGCCCTCCCCTTCCGGCTTCTGGACCACAGTCATCGTAAGGTCTGCATAGCCGTCTCTTTTTAAAGTATCGGCAATGAAAGAAAAAGCGGTTTTGTCGATATCATAATACCCCTTTTCCCTCAGATATGCAGCCGCCCTGATGGATTCTGCCTCCAGGGCCGCCAGTGAAAGGTATTCCCCGTTGTGTATGGAAACATTGGCGGTATCGGCGTAAAAAACAGACTTAAACTCCTCATTATCAGGAAGTTCGTATCCAAAATTGCGGATGATGTATCTGTTGCCGGGGCGCACCAGATACTGTACCGTGGCCGATTTGTCCTCCGTCTTAACATTGGCCTTTATGGAAGAATTGTAATAGCCCAGATATTCCATCTGACGCTCCATATTCTCTGCCGATGTCTGTGTGAGTCCTGCGTTGTAAATCACCGGCGCCGACCCAAGGCTCTTAAGCAGTCCCGTCATGAAACTGGAGTCCCTTCCGGCCCAGTTGTAAACGTACAGCATCGGGCTCCAAAACGGCTTCTGCTTGATGTAGGGGGATATTTTTGAAGTTTCAAAGTCAGTGTCGCCTTCTACGATAATCTCGTTTTTGACAAGGCGGTACTGGCCGTCGGGAATCAGTCTTGTGGTACTGCAGGCGGCTGCCACGGCAAAAACTGCCGCAGAAACCATCAGCTTTATTAGACCGGTTCTTCTCACATTACAAAAATAATAATATTTTTATAATTTCTTTATGATTTTACCGCCATGTGCGGCAACTTTGACCTTGATATCCAAATCCTTCGGATTGGCGGCACCGGCCCATTCGAAGGCGGCGGCCGGGATGTGTACCGTGACGTCGGTGCCGGAACCGGAGAAGTTTGCTACGATAAGATGGATTTTGCCCTTGTAGGCCCTCAGGAAGGCATAATGGCGGTGAACATCAAAGCCTTCTGAGCCCTGGTTGCAATACTGGAGGTCATACATGCCGCCGCAGCGGATGATGTCCTCCTGCGAATAAGCCAGTAGTTCCGAATACTTTTTAAGTGTGGCAGCCTCCGTCCTGTCCAGCCCTTTTCCTGAATGTACATAATTGTCGATGTCCCTGACAGACTTTGGGCACCACCAGTCAAAAATAGTGGTCCTGCCGTTCAGGCCGCTGAAGCCCTCGGCGTCCATTCCTCTCTCCCCCACTTCCTGCCCAAAATAAAGCATAAAGGGCGATGTGTTCAGTAAGAGCGAGACGTAAAGTGCTGCAAATGAGTTCTTTGCGCTGCCGGCGAAGAAGTCGCTGGCAATGCGCAGCTCGTCGTGATTCTCCAGGAAATTGAGCATATAAGGCTGCAAATTGCCCAGGAACTGCCAGGAGCCCGTTATACCTTCTGTCCCTGAATACCAGGCGTCATCGGCATTGTTATAACGGACGATGGAGAACAGGGTGTCGTAAAGGCCGCACTTGTCATATAGGGCGTCAAAGCCCGCCTCTTTGGCGTAATAGGCGTATCCGGCTTTGTCGTAAACCTCTGCAATAAACTGTGTATCAGGAAATTCCTTCTTGATTTGATGAATCAGGAAACTGATAGCCTCACGCGGAACAAGCTCTACCATGTCGCATCGGAAAGCATCCACACCCATGGAGCACCAGAAACGCAGGACCTCCAGCATCTTGTCCCAGGTGGGTGTGCGGAAGTCGCAGTAATTAAGCTTCACGGTGTCGTACCAGTCAGTCTCTGCGGGGGCGGAAGTGAAGGCGTTTCCGGAGGCCCTTGCCGTCGTTTCCTTATAATCAGTTTCTATTGGAAGCTGCAACTGCTGGCCGGGGTAATAGAAGAAGTCATTCTCCGGTTTCCAGTGGACCGATGAGTCGTCCTTGCCGCCGAAGTAAGGGGTGCATGAACGGGCCATATGGTTGGGCACAAAGTCCAGGACAACCTTCATTCCGGCGGCATGAGTCCGCTTAATCAAAAGCTTGAACTCATCCATCCTTGCATCCTCATTATCTGCAAGATACGGATTGACGTCAAAATAGTCCTCTATGGCGTAGGGAGAGCCGGCCTCCCCTTTTACCCAGTCATTGGCTCCGCTGGCGTGGCGGATGATTCCGGTGTACCAGACGTGGCTTACATGAAGGGTGTCATGAAGGTATCCGAGCACATTGTCGTCGATGGAAGAAAAGTGCCCGGAACCGTTTTCAACAAGACTGCCGCCAGCCTTGAGAGCCCCTCTTCCGGAGGTGTTCCAAAGTCGCGGCAGTACTTGGTAAATTATAGCCTTACCCAGCATTACCAGTTAAGGATCTTCATGAAGTCGTAGTCCTCAGGGTTGGGAACATACTTCTTGGCTGCCTCGTAATCGTTGGGAGTGATGAACTGGCAGATGTGGATGAAGTAATTCTGGGCGGTGCCACCGTTAATGTTAACCCTGCGGGGAGGAATCTTTCCGTCTGCGCCCTGAAGGTCTTTGAGGTACAGGGGATGTGAATAACCTTCCTGGTCTACGTAAACCATGCAGCCGGTCTCACCTTTGGTGTAAAGCTCATAAACGCCCATTGCAAGCTCTGTGCAGTATGTAAGGTCGTATGCGATAGGGTCCTGGCAGCGTACATCGTAACCGATTTCTACAGGACGGGTCTTCACCTTGAGTCCGGTCTTCTTGAACTCCTGCTCAAGGAGGTCATTGAAGAGAACGGCCTTGGAGATCTTTCCAAGCTCCGGGTGACCATGCTCGTCATAGGACATATGAACGCCGGTAGCCTTGATTTCTTCCGGATCAAGATCGTGGAAAACACCTTCTGCAACAACTACGGTACCATAGCGGATACCCATGATTTTACGTTTGATGATAGCGGAAATGGCAAGCTTGACAATCTTGTCAAGGGCGATCTTTGTCTTGTTGAACATCTCCGGGATGATGGTCATAGGGCAATGTGAAGCCTCGCCGATTCCCAGTGCAAGATGGCCTGCGGAGCGGCCCATTGCAGAGATGAGAAGCCAGTTGCCGGATGTGCGTGCATCCTCGTATACGGTGCTTGCGATGTGGGCGCCCTCATTCTTTGCAGAATTGAAGCCGAAGGTAGGTGTGTTGTTGGGAAGAGGAAGATCGTTGTCGATTGTCTTGGGAACATGGATGTTCTTGATGGGATATTTCTTTTCCTCAAGGAATTTGGCGATACGGTTTGCTGTTGAAGCGGTATCGTCTCCGCCGACGGTTACCAGGAGCTTGATGTTGTTGTCCTTGAAAAGATTAAGGTTGAAGTTTTTGTCGAAGTCTTCCTGGGTAGGTTTGAAACGGCTCATCTCAAGATAGGAACCGCCTCTGTTAAAGTAATAGTCTGCTCTTAGGAAGTCAAGATCCTCGTAGCGGGGGTTGGTGCTGAAAAGGCCTGAATAACCGCCGTGAAGGCCGATTACCCTGAAACCGTTGCAAAGAAAGGTTTTTGCCACTGACATAACAACGGCATTCATACCCGGAGCGGGACCGCCGCCGCAAAGAATAATGATAGAGTCTTTCATATTGTATTTTTTTGTTTAGTTTATTCTTTTCTGAATCACGCAAATTTACGAATTCCGTTTATATACAGCAAAATATTTTTTGTGTAAATCGTTTTTGTGATTTTTCTGGCGTAAAATCAATAGATTTTAATTAAATTTGTAGTTTGAGCGCATTATGTGCTCATAATTGGCAAAATGGATATTAAAGAAGCTGCAAAACAGGTAGCCGTCTTAAGGGCACAGATAGAGGAAAACAACCGGAGGTATTACGTAGACAATGCCCCCGTTATAAGCGATTATGACTATGACCAGCTCCTTTACCGCCTTGCAGACCTTGAACGCCAGTTCCCGGAGCTGGACAGCCCGGACTCCCCTACACATCATGTAGGAAGCGACCTTCAGGCAGGACTCCGCTTTGCCCGCAAAGAGCATAAATATCCGATGCTCTCCCTTGGCAACACTTACAGCATAGAGGAGATTGAAGAGTTTGCAGCCCGTGCCGCCAGACTTATAAACACTTCATTTACTTACAGCCTTGAGCTTAAGTTCGATGGCGCCGGGATTTCCCTCACTTACAGGCACGGCCGCCTTGTGCAGGCTCTCACCCGCGGGGACGGTGTTGTCGGGGACGACGTCACCGTGAACATCCGCAAGATTGCCGGCATTCCCCATAGCCTCAAGGGCAGCGGTTACCCGGACGACTTCGAAATCCGCGGAGAAATCCTTATGCCCTTCGACTCCTTTGACCGTCTTAACCAGGAGCGTGAGGACGCCGGCGACGAGCCTTTCGCAAACCCGCGAAACGCCGCATCAGGGTCCCTTAAACTCCTTGACAGTGAGGAGGTTGGCCGCCGTGGCCTTATGTGTACCCTGTATCATATTCCCAGCCAGGATATTCCCGGCTTTGAGGGACATTACCAGGCCCTTGATGCAGCCGCATCTTGGGGCCTTCCTGTTTCTGACAAGCGCAGGCTGTGCTCAAGTATTGAAGATATCAAGGAATATATAAACTATTGGGACTCAGAGAGAAAGCGTCTTCCTTACGCCACAGACGGCGTGGTGATCAAGATTAATTCCCTTGACCTTCAACAGGAGCTTGGTTATACGGCCAAGTCCCCAAGATGGGCTGTCGCATATAAATTCAAGGCAGAGGAAGCCCTTACCAGGGTCCTGTCCATCGACTACCAGGTTGGCCGTACCGGCGCCGTTACTCCGGTAGCAAACATGGAACCGGTTTTCCTTTCCGGGACAATGGTAAAGAGGGCCACCCTTGTAAACGAGGATTTCATCCGTTCGTTCGACCTTCATATCGGGGACACGGTAAAGGTTGTGAAAGGAGGTGAAATCATCCCCAAAATCATCGGCGTGGATCTTTCTGCAAGGCCGGCCGATGCCACTTTGCCCGTCTTCCCCTCCGTATGCCCGGACTGCGGCACTCCACTCGTCAAGGAAGAAGCCCAGGCCCGCTGGTACTGCCCCAATGCAACAGCCTGCCCCACCCAGATTAAAGGCCGCTTGCTGCATTTTCTCTCCCGCAAGGCCATGAATGTCCTCTGCGGGGAGGCCACCATCGACCAACTGTACGACCGCGGCTTCGTAAGAAGGCCGTCGGACTTCTATCAGTTGCAGATGAGGCAGCTGATGAGTCTTGAAGGCTGGAAGGAAAAGGCATCGACACGTTTCCTGGAGAGCATAGAGGCTTCAAAGAAGGTCACGTTCGACCACGTACTCTTCGCCCTTGGCATAAGATATGTCGGACAGACAACGGCTGCCATGCTCGCAGCCAGGTTCGGAAGCATCGACGCCCTTGCAGCCGCCACGTATGAGCAGCTGCTGGAGGTAGAGGACATCGGCGCTACAATGGCGCGGAGCATATACGATTACTTCCGCAATGAAGCGGAAACTGCTGAGATAGAGCGGCTTAAGGCCGCCGGCTTGCAGTTCAGCATGAAGGAACAGGCCGCCGCAAAGGCATCCAATGCACTTGAAGGAATGACAGTTGTTGTGTCCGGCACTTTCGCCCTGTCACGGGATGAGATGAAAGCTCTTGTAGCTGCACACGGAGGAAAGACCGCATCCGGTGTAAGCGGCAAGACATCCTTCCTCCTGGCCGGCGAAAAGCCAGGCCCGGAAAAGGTCAAGAAGGCGGAAGATCTGGGCGTCAGGATAATGTCAGAGGCTGAATTCATGGCCCTCATCGGCCCGGAAAAAACAGAAAACGTAACCAAAGAGGAAGAGGACTTTCCACAGGATCTCTTCGGGGGAATGATATAAGACTATGGGTATAATTAAGGAATTTGAAGAAAAGGACTATCAGGTAATCGGCGAGGCTTATGAAAAGCTGATGGCTTCTGCCGGCAAGCGCTGCAAGAACGAGGAAGAGCTTGCCGTGGTTAAAAGAGCCTTCGAGTTTGCAAATGAGGCCCACAAGAACGTCAGAAGGCGCTCCGGGGAGCCGTATATACTGCATCCGCTCGCTGTCGCCCAGATTGTGGTTGATGAGATAGGTCTTGGATTCAAGTCGATTTCCGCCGCACTTCTCCATGATGTTGTGGAAGATACGGATTATACCGTAGAGGATATCAAAAGCCAGTTCGGGGAGAAAATTGCGGAACTTGTGGATGGCCTTACCAAGATAAAGAATGTTTTCAACAACCAGAGCGATGTCGCAGAGGCCGATGACTACGCGAAGAGCTCCCAGGCAGAAAACTTCAAGCGCATTCTTCTTACCCTGAACGATGATGTAAGGGTTGTGCTTATCAAACTTGCGGACCGCCTTCACAACTGCCGCACCATAGAATTCATGCCGGAATACAAGAGGGACAAGATTCTGAGCGAGACAATGTTCATCTTCATTCCGCTCGCGCACAGGCTGGGCTTGTACAGCATTAAATCAGAGATGGAAAACATCTGGCTGCGATACAATGAGCCGGGCGCATACAAGGAGATATCGGAACGTATATCACTGAATGTGGCGGACAAAGACCACAATATCAATGACTTCGTGGAGCCGCTGCAAAAGGCGCTGGAAGGTAAGTTCAACTTCACTATTAAAAAGAGGATAAAGACCCCTTATTCCATCTGGCAGAAGATGCAGACCAAGCAGCTCACTTTTGAACAGATATACGACCTTTATGCCATCAGGATTATATTTGAACACGATACCGCTTCCAAGGACTCTGAAAGGGACGAGTGTTATCACATATATTCCATTATATCAAGTATTTACAAGTCCCGCCAGGAACGTTTCAGGGATTGGGTGAGCAACAGCAAGAGCAATGGCTACGAGGCCCTTCACTGTACGCTTATGGACAACAGGACCGGAATGAACGTAGAGGTTCAGATCCGCTCCAGGAGGATGGACGACATCGCGGAAAAGGGAATTGCTGCGCACTGGGCTTACAAGCAGCAGGGCTATGTGAGCGACAACAAAATGGACAAGTGGCTGGCCAGGGTGCAGGAAACTCTTTCCAATCCGGATTATAACACTGCTGCCGCGCTGGAGGAACTCCACAAAGAGCTGATGATAGGAGAAATCGTCGTATTCACTCCAAAGGGCGGACAGAAAACCATCCCCAAAGGCTCCACAGCCCTTGATTTTGCCTATCAGGTGCACACGGAAATCGGCAATAAGGCTATTGCTGCAAAAATCAACCACAAGCCTTTCGCCCTGTCCAAGATTCTGTCTGGGGGAGATATCGTGGAGATTATAACTGCAGAGGATGCTACTCCGCAGCGTTCCTACCTTAAATTCCTGCGCACAAGGAATGCCAGGAACAAGGTGATTGACTGGTTCCGCCAGGACTTCACCGGCATCAGCGAGGAAGGCCGCCAGAAGTGCATCAAGGACTTCAATATGATAGGTATTGACGTTACCAAGAACTACCTGATAGCCAGGATAGCCTCCAGGAAGGGCTTCAACAATGCCGATGAATTCCTGTACCGTTACGGACTGGGGCTTATCACCTTTGCAGAGGTGTCAGACCTCCCCTCCCTCATCCTTAAAACCGCCGGCATCGCCACAGGAACAAAGATAGAGACCAGGGAGTTTGTGATCGACGGTTCGATGGTGGACAACAGCAGCATAAAGATTGCCACCTGCTGCAATCCTATCGCCGGAGACCCTGTAGTGGGTTTCAGGAACCCCAACGGCATCGTAACCATCCACAAGAAGTCATGCAAGGTGGCGGAACTTGAAGCCTCCAAGCACGGAGACTGGATTGTAATGCCGCAGTGGAGGAAATCCATCCATCAGTCCTTCCTTGTAAGGTTAAGACTTACCGGAATCGACAGGATGGGCCTTTTGAATGAAATAACAAGATACATTTCCCTTATCATGGGCGTTAATATCAAGGGCCTTTCCATAGGTGCCAACGAAGGCATCGTGGACGGAAAGGTAGACCTTTATGTCCAGGACAGGGAGGTGCTTGAAGAACTGATAGAAAAGCTGCGTTCCATCAACGGAATCACCAGTGTAGAACGTACCAAATCCTGACGAATGAACAGAAAACCCATAATACCGGCACTGGCCGTGCTTGCCGTCCTGACGGCTGTGATGCTCCAGAATTCCTGTGCAAATACTACACAGGCCCCTTCCGGCGGCCGCAAGGATACGATCCCTCCGGTAATCGTAAATATCAATCCTCTTCCCGGGGCCGTGAATGTTCCTGTGCACAATGCCAGCGTAAGGTTCTATTTTGACGAATACATCACCGTAAAGAACCCCAAGAACATCTTCCTGTCCCCTCCTATGGGCAAGGCTCCCAAGTATAAGCTTAAGGGAAAGAGCCTGATTGTTTATTTTGACCAGGACCTGGATAGCAATACAACTTACACCCTGGACATTTCCGATGCCGTTGCAGACAACCGCGAGGGCAATATGTTCCCGGGATACAGCCTTGTTTTCTCTACCGGTCCCAAAATAGATTCCATGGTGGTTACCGGAACCGTCCGCGACTGCAACACCCTGCTCCCGATTAACGGAGCCACTGTAATGCTTTACAAGGACCTGTCGGATTCTGCTGTCCTCAAATCCCGCCCGTATGCGGCCGCAAAGACCGACAAATGGGGTTTCTTCGCAATCAGGAACGTATCGGACACTGTTTACAGGCTCTACGCGATGGTAGACGACATCGGCAACAATGTGTATGATGCGGAATCGGACAAAATAGCCTTTTTCGATACCGTCATAAGGCCGACGATGGTGGCAACCGACGATCTTCCGGAGCTTCTGAAGTACGACATGGAAGACACCGTCCGCTGCCGCGCAAGAAGGTCGGAATACGAGCTTTATATGTTCCGCGACGAAAAGTCCAGGCAGGCGGTTCGGAACCGTGACAGGCTCGGGGACCGTCTGGCTTATGTTTCATTCATGGCCCCTGATGCACAGATAGATTCCCTTTGGATAAGGAATATCCCCCAGGACAAGCTTATAATGGAGTTCAACCCTACCAGGGACTCTTTGCTTATCTGGGTGAATGACAGGCGCCGTCCCCTGGACACCCTGCACCTTTTTGTGGATTATCTTAAGACCGATACTTCCGGTGTTCTTGCCCCGGCAACAGAACACTTCCGTCTTGCGCGACCGGGCGGAAAATACAGGAGGCCGGCACTGTCTACGCTTAAGCACGATGACACTATATGCAAGATGAAGCTTGTGGCCGAACCCCGCACCGTGGAGCGCCAGGGTTTCAAAATGAGCTTTGACTTCCCTATCATCTCCGAGGGTTTTGACAAGATGACCCTGACATCGGTGAATCCCCGCCAGCAGAGAAAGGAAGTTCCTTTTACCGTGGAACGCGATTCTACGGACCTGCGCAGCTACAACATAAAGGTTTCGGAGAAGATGCAGGTGGGGTACGATTATATCCTTAAGGTGCCTCACAGGGAGTTCCGGGACATAAACGGCTTTTATAATGACAGTACGGAGCATAAGGTTGCCCTGCCCAAGGACGACAACCTGAGCCTGCTGCAGTTCAACTTGCAGAATGTCCGTCACCGCTATATTGTAGAGCTCCTGACGGAAAAGATGGACAAAGTCCTTGATTCTTATACCGTTGATTCCGATGCTTCCGTTGTCTTCCCGTACATGCAGGCCGGCAAATATTGCGTCCGCCTGACAGAGGATATCAACGCTAACGGAAGAGTGGATACCGGAAACCTGATGGAGCACCGCCAGCCGGAAAAGGTCAAGTTCTATACCCTTAGGGACGGCTCATACGTAATTAATCTTCGGGAGGGTATGGAAATTGAACAGAGCCTTGACGTGGCAAAATTGTTTGAAAAATGAGTAAAAAACTGATATCCATATATTTAGCCCTTGTCTGCGCAATTGCGGCCTATGCCCAGGAACCAGCGGATACCCTGCGTCCTGTCGTTGAAATCGAGTTCAGGGACACAGTGTCGACTGCTTTCCTGGACACTGTAACCATCGACAACAGCCTGCATCTGAACGACTATTCGATGATAGGCGTAAACTATGGAATCGGGCGGGCGCAGACTACCTTCAATCCTCCCAAGACTCAAGGCTCTCTTACCATTCCGGCATACTATGGCATAACCTTTACCAAGTACGGCAAGTTCTTCGGTTACATGCCTTACTTCGGCTTGCAGGTTGGCTTTTTCAAGGGAACGGACGGCTATGTATTCAAGCCCAACGACGATGGCGAATACAATGTCACCGTTGACGGTGCTACAAAGGTGGTTTACGACTTCATTGAGGTGCCAATTGTCGCACAGTTCCATATCGACTCACATAACTTCAAGATTATTGCCGATGGCGGCATGTACGCCGGCTATCGTTACAAGATACACCGTGAGGGCAACTTCCGCTACCCGGACCTTATGGACGATTTCACGGACTATGAGTATAAGTGGGACTACGGTTTCAAGGTGGCCGCCGGAGTCGGCCTTGTATTCTCACCAATAGAGCTTCATTTTAAACTGAATATGAGATACGGCCTTGGAGACATCTACAAGCCCGATTATGCAGACAAGGAATACTATCGCTTCGGTACTCCCTTCGACCTTATCCTTACCGTAGGTCTGCACTTCCAGTTGAGCAAGCGCTCCGGCAAGACTAAATCACAGATTAAAGAACAAGCCAGAAGAATTGTTTATGAAGAAGAGAAATAACACTGTGCCTGTAAGAATCGGCAAAAAACTGATAATCGGAGGCGGAAACCCCATCGTTGTGCAGTCGATGTGCAATACCCATACCGATGATGTGGAGGCTACGGCCAGACAGTGCATCAGCCTGTATGAGGCCGGCTGCCAGCTGGTACGTATCACCTGCCCCGGAAAGCAGAATGTGCAGAACTTTATCGACATCCGTAAATACTTGACTGACAGGGGCTATGATATTCCTCTTGTGGCCGACATCCATTTTTCTGCAGAGACTGCGATTGCCGTTGCTCCATATGTAGAGAAGGTACGAATCAACCCCGGGAACTTTCACAAGGAGCACGACCAGGCCTGCCTTAAATTCGCCCAGCTTATAGAAGTATGCAAGCAGCATGGCACGGCAATCAGGGTTGGCGTCAATCACGGCTCGCTGGGCCAGAGGATTACCTCCATATACGGGAACACTCCCCGCGGCATGGCAGAAGCTGCAATGGAATGGCTGCGGATGTGCAAGGAGAATGACTTTGACCAGGTAGTTGTCTCCCTTAAAGCGTCAAACACTATCGTTATGACGGAGGCATACAGGCTGCTCTCCGGTATGATGGAAGAAAATGATATGCACTATCCGATGCATCTTGGCGTAACGGAGGCCGGTAATGGCGACTCCGGAAGAATCAAGTCCTGCGTTGGTATTTCCACCCTGCTGGAAGAAGGAATCGGCGACACAATCAGGGTTTCCCTTACAGAGGCTCCGGAGAATGAGATTCCGGTTGCCAGATATCTTGCAGACCGTTATGACGGAAAACTTTCCGCTGACCCGAATCCTTCCCGTGAGAGGATGATTCTGGACGCCTCATGCGACTATGGCCGCGCCCTTCTTCTCAGGGAAATTGACGATGTCAAATTCGATTTCCAGGACAGGGAGTTTGCCGCATATCTGGAAAACGAGCTCATGCAGGCCTGCAGGCGCCGTTTTTATAAGCCGGAATACATTGCCTGCCCCGGCTGCGGAAGGACTATGTACAATCTTCAGGAAACTTTTGAAGAGGTTAAGCGCCGTACGGCCCATTTGAATAATGTTGTTATTGCGGTTATGGGCTGCATCGTCAACGGTCCGGGAGAAATGGCCGATGCTGACTGGGGTTATGTTGGTGAGGGTAACCATAAGGTTACGATATATAAGGGAAAGACTCCAGTGGCCAGTCATATCCCTGACAACGAGGCTCCCGATCTCCTGGTTTCACTGATTGAGGAGAATTCATAATAAGCAAACGAGTGCCCCCAAAAGCCAAATAATAAGGGTCCATGGCTTTT
>OMVB01000126.1 GCA_900314395.1 uncultured Prevotellaceae bacterium
AGGCGTGGTGGAGTACTTGTTGAAGGGACTATAGCTATTGTAGGCATTTCCGTAGGTACTATACTTGTTCCAGATGGACTTGGAATTATACTTGCTCCCGTAGGTCCCATATTTATTCCAGATAGACTCTGTATCATATTTATTGGCATTCAGTTTCCCAAGGTAATCTTCCTCGTTCCTGCCAGCATAAATGTATAACTCAACGCCATCTGAATAGATGGATATCTTGTCTTCAGCATGGTAAGAATCCTTGGTGCAAGATACAAACGAGAGAATAGCAAATATGAGGATTAAAACTTTTTTCATTAGATAATCTTTCTAATCGTGTCCTTGGAATATGCCTGGAAGATCTGTTCAAAGTTGTCCGCGACATTATCAGAGGCAAGAGAACTGTCGCGCATAACGAAATAGTATGGTTTGCGTTTGGCCACATCCTTGATTACGGCCTCATCGATGTTTTCATCGAAGCATGCAACAAGGTATCCGTTGTTCACAGAGAAAACCTCCTTACCCGCAATCTTCTCGGTTTTAATCTTAGCGGACAATGGTAGGTTGCACTCAAGCATTACCTGGAAAAGAAGATCCTCTGAGGTGCGGTCGTCCTTTACATTGTCCTCCTTTATGAGTTGTTCGCTGAATTCTTCTGGTTTATAATAAACATCATTCATGTTACTTGAGTCGAGTTTAAGTACTCTGAACCCCACATCGACTGTAGGCTTTGACTCGACCTGAGCGAAAAGACCACCATCGGATTCGGATTTTCTCTGTTCCTCCATAATCTTCTTCCCAGCACGTCGAATGCGTTCTTTCCCGATTTCGCAAATATTCTTATACCCTGCTTTATATGCTTCTTCCTTGGCGCCAATAACTTCTGGTAATTGGACCATTATAAACTGCCGATTACCTCCGTCTTCAGAGTTCAGTTTCATAATAGCATGAGCTGTAGAAGCCGATCCGGAAAAGAAATCCAGAATAAGCGAGTCCTTATTTGAGCCTATTTGAAGTAGCCTCTTCATATAACGAAGGGGCTTAGGGCTTGTGAACACGGCAGCACCCATCAGGTCTCGTAACTCTCTTGTGGCTTCTTGTCCATGTCCGACTTCGTCGAAAGTCCAGAGAGTCATGGGTGTAACTCCATCTTGAACTTCAGATAGGAATAATTTGGGGACTGGAGAATTACTCCCGTCTGCGCCGAACCAGATTCTATTATCGGCTCTCATCTGTTCAAATCGCTCTTTTGTAAAACGCCAGCAATACCCACTTGGGGGCATAAATGTCTTCCCTGTTGGTCCCGTAATTGGATAAATCTGTTTCTCGACAGCTGGGCCAACGGTTAAATTGCCTACTTTCCAAGGGCCACGAGGGTCATTGTCCGGATTCTTATAATCCTTATTCTGTTTATCGCTTCTTGGGAGCAGGTTCATCTTAAACGAATCGATGTCTTTGGCATAGATTACACAGAAATCGTGGCTCTCGGAAAAATACTTTTTTAGGCTAATGGGTGCATATGTTCTCTGCCATACAACACAGGCCACAAAGTTTCTTCCTCCGAAGACTTCATTACAGATCTTTTTTAGATTCTCTATTTCATGGTCATCTATGGAAATAAAGATAGCCCCGTCCGGAGACAACAAAGAGCGAGACAATTTCAGGCGAGAGTACATCATGTTTAGCCAGTCGGTATGAAAACGCCCATTGCTTTCGATATTCTGGACCATTCTGTTTCCGCTGGTATCATACTGCCCGGAGTTTTCATTGTAATCTCCCAGGTCTTGACTAAAATCGTCATCATAGATGAAATCATTCCCGGTATTGTATGGCGGATCTATATAGATCATCTTGACTTTCCCCAAATAATCCTCTTGTAGAAGCTTTAACACTTCAAGATTATCTCCCTCGATATACAGATTCTTGGTGTTTTCAAAATCAACACCAGATGTACTGCAATATGGATTACCTTCGGAATCTGCTCCAGATGGCTTCGTCTCATCTGTTCTAATAGGGCGAAGGGTCATGGTCGTTGAGGCATTTGAGGCCAGTATTGCCTTCTTCTTGTCCGGCCAAGTGAACTGATACCTCTCCTGTGGCCCCTCGACTATCTCTTTCGAGAGCTCCTGCCGGAGCTGATCGAAGTCAATCACCTTTTCCACCTTACCATCCTCACCCATGTGCTCTGTAAGGCAGTTTGGGAACAACTGTCCGATTTTCTCAATGTTGCTATCTGTGATATCCACAGTGTGCATTTTCATCTTATCCATATAGTAAATTTTGTTTATTTCCAAAAATGACAGATGGGTAATGACCGGAAGAAAGCCTGCTGTTGCACAGGAATCTTCTTAAAATGGTATTCAGCTCCTGCTTGATTGTCCAGAAGAAGCATACACGCCGCCTTACAATCTTCGGAGTTGCATTCTTCCAATAGACTAAAAACGTGCTCTTTCTCTTCTTCTGAAAGGCTCCTTTTTCGTTTTATTATCTGAAGGCGATTGATCTCATTAATGGGAAGGTCGACAAACCTTTCTGTCTCAATAAACCAGTTGTTAAGAGTCTCGGCAGCATCCAGGAGCTTCTTTTTCACTCCATTCGTCTTATCATATGCGAGAATCATTCTCAACATATCAAGATTGGCCTGCTGCGCTACTTTTTCATCTAATTTAACAAACTGCTCATAGCTGGGAATCATACGGCTATAATCGAAATTCGATGCCTCTACGAACTGATCTACACTGAGTAGTGTGTAGCGACTCGACTTTGTGGTATTTCCATTTTCCGACAGAAGGCAGCAGACATCATCATCCATGAAGAAGTCATGAACAAAGAACTTTCCATTTTCGTCCGTGGGCTCAAACATTATATAGATTGTGAGAGGCCCGATTTCTACACGAGCATGCTTCTCCATCCCAGCCTTAAGTTCCAGCGGCTCATTGAGAACAATTCCTCTATACAGGGCTTCAAGATTATTAATTCCGCTGGAATCCAACTCATCAAGATTGATATCATCCTCGATGTGCATGGTGTTGAACAAACTGCGAAGCTGGCAAAGGATTTTTAATTCCTCCTGCATTTTTTGAATAAGGTCTGTGCTTGCTTCTAACCCTTCGCACGCTACCTTTAAGCTGCCAATATTGAAATATTTGTATTTCAAAACGGCCAAACAAAATGACAAATAAGGAATCTTTTTTATATTCGATTTTGGCTCAAGTTTAAAATTGATGGTTGCCTGTTTGTTCTCGTTCCCAGAACGGAATGTAAAGAATGAACCAATTGTAACAATGGTTTCGTCTTCGTCTTCGAACAGTGTACATCCTTTGAAATAAGGAACATTATTCACAGAAATCTCCTGTTCAATGTTCTTTCCTATCTTTAGGGTGACGGGGCCATCTCCAATAGGGAATGTTACATTTTGATTATCGTCTGTTGCATACATGTAAAGTGGGTGGCTTTGCATATGCTTGAAGATGTCATCGACAGGATTCGGAGACTTGGCAAATACAGTAAACTGCCTTTTCCCGGCCTTCCCAAGATAGTCTTTAAGCTCTACAATTGGTTTGTCAGACGACGATGTTTGTTTCTTGCAGTCGAAGTGGAATTGGAATAGCTCTTCGGTAACCTGGTTTTTGTCAGAAGGGATTCGCTTAAGTTTAATCGACACCTTTCCACCCTTGCTGGGGACACGTAGATATTTCTTGATAGTAACAGGTGTCAGCGGGCAATAATAAATCTGAGAGCCTTCTGGATTCTCGGTTAAAACGTAAAAATATATTATTCCTCCATCTCGTTTATATGTCTCCAGGGCTGTGGTACGTACGGAAAAAGTGCAAGTGTCCTTTGAGCTTGTTTTCGCGGCCGACTTAAGCTGGGCCGGGATTCTTCCATAAACTTGATCGGCTTTCTGCTGCGGTGAACTAAAAAGATAAAGATGACCATCCCATAGAGGCTCCTTGTCGTTGCAAGGAACGTAGGTATCAACGCGATCACACTCTGAGAAAAACCCACAGAGTATGCGCTGACCTTTTTCCTCTATCTTTTTTGTGGTCATCTTAGCCATATAGTTGTTTTTTCATTTTTTCCACTTCTTCAAACATCTCCAGTTTCTTCCTCGGCTGTTTTTCCTGCCTGGCCTTGACCTCCAAGGCCAGAATCTGGAGGCGCAGTTTCTCTCTCGCATCGTTGATGGCAATCTGCTCGGCAAGAGTGTTGCCCTCGGCTACCTCAATACCACCGATGGTTTTCACCAGATTATCCCAGACGATGTCGGTAGTCGTACCTACGAGCTGAAGCTCAATGGCATCTTCCTTTGTCCAGCTGCCGCTGATGAGCTTGGTGTGATAAATGGCCATCTGGACCTCATCCTCAAAATGCAGAGCAAACAAAATCTTCTGGTGGATAAGCTTGCTCAGCATCTGGATGTTCTTCTCGTCATAATTGGGCCGCTTTAACACCACCTCAATCACATAGATGGTATCAACGGTCTCACCCTTCTGGAGTGCCGGGAGCATATTCTGAGAGATAGCATTCACAATTACCATCTTGCTGATGTCTGCATCGAAGTGATCCCGCTGGGCGGGCTTCAACGCAAACTTCTCGAAGATGGCCTTCTTGGGAAGTTGCTTCGGCTTTATCTCAGTACTCTTGGGCAGTCCTAACATCGTAATCCTCCTATCTGACTACCAAGAAACAAATGAGCTCGAAATCGTCCAACCCGCGTATCTCCTTTGTAAATAACTCGCCTTGAGCTCCCTCAAGGAAGCTGTCAATATCGCTTTTCTCCTTGACGCTAATAATGCTGGTGATGGCATCACCCAGCAGCTTAGAGTATGTCTCCATTCTGAAGCCGTCCCGCGTCTCCTTGTTGAATGCTCTGGTCAGCGTCGGGATCGGCTGATTCTTGCCTTTGCACAGACTGCGGAATTTGTCCAGCAGCTCCTTCGGGGCAAGATGGTCTACAACGACCGTCCCATCGCTTCGGAGGTAAACCATGTAGAATGGATGCAGGCGATTCTTCTTGTCAATGTTAACCCCGGTGTTCCTGTTCTTGAGAACATAAATAACACCTGGTTCTGTGAACTCATTAGCTCCTACAACGGCATGGAGGCCATAAGGCGTATGCTCTACATCGCTATGCGTCTTCATGTATTCCAGAAGGTCGAGCCGGAATTCATTCAGGCCAAGATCCATAATGGAGACACCGTTGTTCATATCTTCGATGTCCACCACCTCTTCCTGCAAGCGCTTGAGCTGCTCCTTGCGGTATTCCAGATCGCCCTTTTCCTCCGGAGAAATAGGGTTATCATCTCCGGTGGAAGTCATGACGGATACCTTCATTCTGGCCTCTACGCGACCCTTCAGGTCTATATACTCGTCGAGGGTCATATCCGGCCAATAATTGACCAGCTGGATAACGTCGTTCTTGGAGCCGATACGGTCAATACGGCCAAAGCGCTGGATAATGCGGACTGGGTTCCAGTGGATATCGTAGTTGATGAGGTAGTCGCAGTCCTGCAAGTTCTGGCCTTCGGAAATACAGTCTGTAGCAATGAGCACTTCTATCTCCTCGTCGATGTTTGGATAGACGGAGTCCTTTTCCTTTGAGATTGGAGAGAACAATGTCAGGACTTTATTGAAGTCGAGTTTCTCCTTTAGTTTGAGAGTGCTCCGGGCCTCGATATCGCCAGTAACGATGGCGGTATCCATGTTGTATTTTTCTTTGATGGACTTGGCGAGATTATTATACAGATACTCTGCTGTGTCCGAGAAAGCGGTGAATACGATAACTTTCTTATTGTCGCCGTTGATGGGATGCTCGAACTTATTCCGGAGGTCATCTACCAGCTGCTGAAGCTTGCTATCGTGCTCCGGAGTGATGTCGGCAAGCATCAAGCGCGTCAACTCAAGCTCGGTCCAGTCGGACTGCAGATAGTTTCTCCATGTAACAAAGTCCATATCCTCCAGAAGGATCTGGCGCTTCTTGGTACCGACGAACACATCGTTGTCGCCATCCTCGATATCCAAGTCATGCGTATCCACTTCCTGCGTATCAAGAACGGCAGAGCCGCTGTCTATCTTATCGATGGTGGATTTAATGAGGGATTCCAGACGCTCCAACGTGAGACGGAAAGAGTTCACAGAACTCTCCAGACGCTTGAGCATCAAGATGCACATAATGCGCCTGATACCCATTTCTCGTCCGATTGAGGTCAGACCTTCCTGATCTCCAGAATCCTTGTATTTGTACGCCTTACTGGGAAGAATGAAATCTGACGGAGTGTATATGGCCAGATTTAGCTTCGAGAGCTGGGCGAATATCTCATTGTAGTTAATGGCGTTGTTCAGATCGGTCAGCGGTGGCCTTCTGGAAATAGGCGAAAGCCTCGTCGGGAACTTGCCAACGGCCGCAGTGTCATAGTAGGCTTCGATGTGCTTACGGCTGCGGGCAATGGTGACGCTGTCCAGCACCTCAAAGAAGTCGAAGCTGAGCATGCCCAGAAGTTTTTCTGTAGTGCGTTGCTCACTGGGAAGTTTGGCCCACTGGTTATAGGCCTTTTGTGCCTGACGGAAGATATCATCCAGCGAAGCCTCGGTATTAAGAAGGCTGTCGATCCGTTTGACATCGCCTTCGTATGCCAGCTGGAGCTGATTCTTGAGGTCGTTGAATCGGTTGTTCACCGGGGTGGCAGACAGCATCAGCACCTTTGTCTTGACTCCGGCTTTGATGACCTTGTTCATCAGGCGGAGGTAGCGGTTCTCGCGGGGATCGTTCTCATCATCTCCCTTGCTAATCTTACCACCGTTGCGGAAATTGTGGGATTCATCAATAACGACAAGATCGTAGTTTCCCCAGTTGACCTTTTCGAGTTCAATGCCATTGGATTGCCCTCTATCTCTGGAAAGATCAGAGTGGAAAAGCACGTCGTAGGAAAGGCGATCCTTTGCGATGGGATTTGTCTTGTAATTGCTCCGGTATGTCATCCAGTTGTCGCGCAACTTCTTAGGGCAGAGGACAAGAACGGATTTGTTTCTGGTCTCGTAATATTTGATGACAGAGAGCGCAGTGAAAGTCTTACCAAGACCGACGCTGTCGGCAAGAATGCATCCGTTGTATTTTTCCAGCTTATTGATGATGGCCAAGGACGCATCTTTTTGGAAATCGTACAGCTTGTTCCAGATCTGGCTGTCCTTAAACCCGGTGGCCTCGTTGGGAAGAACGTCTTCTGATATGTCCTCAAGGAACTCGTTGAAGATGTTGTAGAGCGTCACAAAGTAGATGAATTCCGGAGAATTCTCTTTGTAGATGTTTGAGATGTGTTCGATAATCTGGTCGGTCACATCAGAGAACTGTGCATCATTATTCCACGCTTCATTGAATGCCCTGAGATACTGTTTGGCGTTTTCTCCATCGATGCGCTGGACATAATTCATGAAGTTGTTTCCCTTTTCGACGCCCAACCCGGTTGTAGTGAACTCGTTAACGGGAAGATAAGTGTAGTTCTTGTCATTTCCGGCAAGGGAGATGAAACCCATCATCTGCTGGGGAGTAGTGTTGGACTTGAATTTCACTTTCTCCCTGATCCAGTTTGCACATTCTATGGCTATAGCCTTCTGGGTTAGCTGATTCCGTAGCCGGACTTCAAACTCGGAGCCATACAAAGTGCGCTCGCGGTTTAGTCTTGGGATGAAGAACTCTCGGCGCTGTTTGGATTCGCGCTCTTGAACAAAAGACGGTGCGGTAAAGATAAAACGTAGTTCGTCGATATCTTTCAGCTGCTCTTTGAGTTCGTTAAAGGCATAAATGGAGAAGCAGGCCGCTGCAATGCTGACCTTGCTGCCTTTGCCAACGGTCAGACGGAGATTGTCTACGACCTTGTTGTTGACATTATCAAAAAACGACAGGTTTATGTCTGGCGATTCCATCTTAGTGTCTGCTGGGTATTGACTTGCTGTAACCCACAAATTTATAAAAAATCCTCTTTCTAACCTAATAAAATCGCTACAATCAGCAAGTTCCAAGTTCCTGACTATTTGGTAAAAAATACAAAAATAATTTGTAAGTGTCTCATATTGTGGGATAATTGGCGATTATTTTTGTTCGTAGAAAAGAAACAGGCATAATACGGCAAAACATCTGTCCGACGAGGACATCGACCCTTCAGAGCTACAATCTCAGCTCAATGAATTCATCCTTCAAGCAAAGGCCCTACTCTGTGGCCAGCCCTACCTCGAAGTCTCAGACACCTACGACAGCCTTGTGATGGCTTTCGACAAGGTGCTGGGCAGGAAAAAAAAGGTCTCATCGCGGAAGCCGTCAAGGAGGCACGCCACAAGGTGGTGCTCTACAACAAGCACAACGAAAAGCGCCTGAACTACCAAGAGCAGACGAGGAGGCTATAAACGTTCATATTTTTAACCTATTATATTATTTATAATCAGTAATTAAATAGGTTAATTTGTTTTATCGTACTATTATTTGTATCTTTGCGCCATGAAAGCAAAGAAGCATATTGAAAATGAGTACGCCGCAGGGTGTGCAAGGGTAAGCGGTGGATGTGTCGCCTACCACGGCGCACTGCAATATTATGCCCTGCAGACGCAACAGTTCAACACCATCTACCTGCATTCGGACAAACGTTTCCGTCCGTTTGTCATCGATGGTGTCGCATATGAGTACCATCCCCTCAAATTCACCTACAACGTAGTTATCAGCAAAGACCCGGACGGCAACCCCATTGCAGTAACCTCCCTGTCACAGACCGTGGTGGACTGCATCCGCCACATCGATCTTGCCGGAGGGTTGGAGGAACTGCTCTATGCGCTTTCGTCCATTTCCATTGGACAGCTTAAAGAAAAAGATATGCTTGTCTGTCTGGAGGCTTACGACAATGCTTCCCTGTGGAGCCGGACGGGATATCTTCTTTCCCTTTTTCAGAACAGCATTGGCTTGGACGATAAGTTTTTGAATACCTGCCGCATCAAGGGAAGCGGCGTAAAGAATAAACTCACTGACGGCGACAAGGCCCTGGAGTTTGTCCCCAGGTGGAATTTATTCGTTCCAAAGGATATGGGCAATATGATAGCTAAAGGAACCGAATATGGAGCAGAAGACATATACTAAGAAAGAACTCCGCGTGCTGATGGAATCCACTGGATACCCAATGGCATCCAGTGAGAAAACCATGCACCTGCTGGAACTGCTCAAGGCCATCAATACTGATGAGTTTCCAGGCTCTATCGTGAAATCCTTGTACACGCCCGCGCATGCGGAGGCGTATCAAATTATCTCACCGGCCCAGAGGGCTTTGAAGAAGTCGGTCACGTAATA
>OMVB01000182.1 GCA_900314395.1 uncultured Prevotellaceae bacterium
CGCCCTGACCTGTCTTTGCTGAAGTACGCGGAGCATTCTCACAGTCCAGGCCGATGACATCCGCGAGCTCCTTTGCTACCTTATCAGGATCAGCAGAAGGCAGATCTATCTTATTGATGACAGGTAAGACCTCAAGGTCATGATCGAGCGCCAGATATACATTCGCAAGCGTCTGGGCCTCTATACCCTGGGCCGCGTCTACGACCAGGATAGCGCCGTCACAGGCTGCAAGCGAACGGGAAACCTCGTAATTGAAATCTACATGTCCCGGTGTATCGATCAGGTTGAAGATATACTCCTCTCCATTCTTTGCATGGTAGATGAGCCTGACCGCCTGGGATTTGATCGTGATCCCTCTTTCCCTCTCCAGATCCATATTGTCAAGAACCTGGTCCTGCATTTCTCTCTTGGTGAGTGTATGCGTCATCTCGATCATCCTGTCCGCAAGAGTTGACTTACCATGATCGATGTGTGCTATAATACAAAAATTCCTGATATGTGACTGATCCATTCTATCTCCTTATATTAGGGGTTAGGGGCTAGGGGCTAGGGGTTAGGGACTATCCCCTATCCCCTATCCCCTATATCCTATATCCTGTCCATTATATCAGACAAACTCCCCCTTGACAAACACTTCTTATATCTGTATTATAGATAGGTATGATTGCTTGGGAGAACCGTGTCAATCCCCTGCACTCATTATCACGTGATAATCCAGATTCAGGAGGTGAATAGAATTGGCAAACATCAAATCTGCAAAGAAGAGAGTTGTAGTAAGCGCTAAGAAGGCTGCCCGCAACAAGGCTATCAGATCTAATGTCAAGACTGTAGTTACTAATGTTGAGAAGGCAGTAGCAAGCGGTGACAAGGCTGCAGCAGAGTCTGCACTCAAGGTTGCAACAGTTGCTATCCCTAAGGCTTGTTCCAAGGGAATCCTTCATGCCAACAATGCAGCAAGGAAGGTCTCACGCCTTACCAAGGCTGTAAATGCTATGGACTAAGATATAAATATTAAACCCCGTCCGGTACCGTCATTCCGGGCGGGGCTTTTTTATTGCCTCGGTTATTAGCAGCTCGACTGCCAGATGGTCATTTATCCTGCTCCGCTTATAGCCCTCCTCATATTCTGCTGCGGCACTGAGCAGATGCATAAGCTCTGCCTCGGAAAACCTCTGTGCAGACCTCTCAAGCTTGCCTAAGGCCCAGTCATTTTTCACACCGGTCACCTTTTTCTTAAGATCCGACGAGGCCCCTGCGCCTCCCATCCTCTTAAGCTGCAGCAGCTGCATGAACTGTCTTTCTATCAGGGAAAATATCACCGGGGCAGGCTCATTCTGCCTGAGCATGTCCTGATATACGTTAAATACCCGAGTGGCATCTCTTGCTGCTATGGCATCTGTAAGCGCGAAGACTATAGTCTCGCTTGCATTTGCACAGATATCCTCCACGTCCTTCTTCTCTATAAGCTTTTTATTCATACAATAGGCTGCAAGCTTCTCAAACTCCTGATCCATAAGATCCATTGATGAGCCGGTCCTTAAGTAAAACTCATCCCAGGCGTCACGTTTCATGCTAAGGCCGTACTCCTTCAGCCTGCCTCCTATCCAGCCTATAAGCTCCTTTTCCTGAGGAAGCTTGTACTCCTCTGCGGTCCCATTCTTTGAAACTGCCTTATAGAGCCTGTCCCTCTTGTCTACCTCCTGGTCGACAAAGACTATCACCGTAGTCTGCGGAATATCCGCTATATATTTTACCAGCCTGTCCTTATCCTTTTTATTGCCCTTGAAGAAGCCGCTGTTCATCACAAGGATCACTCTTCTTTCAGCAAAAAAAGGAAGGGTGTCACTGTCAGCTATAAGCGCATCCACTGAAAAGCTGTTCTGATCGAGACAGCTGTAATTCATGTCTGTCTTATCCTTCACTCCTAAGGCAGCAAGAAGCTTTTCCCTCCCTCTGGCCAGCAGGTAATGTTCATTTCCAAACAAGAGATATACTCTCTTGAAGCTTCCCTTTTCTATCTCGCTGTCAATCGACCTCATCGGCTATATCCTTCAAAACCCTCTCGACCCGGTCGTTATGGAGCCTTAGGAATTCTGTGACTGCGCAGCACTTGTCTGCGATAGTGATCATGAATCCTTCTCTTGTTCCTGGCCTCTTCCGGGTCACCGGCCACATATGGTTCGCTATCATGTCTGCCTGAATCCTGTTTATGGTACCGCTCTTCTCTGCTGATTCAAGCGATCTTATCGGATGTGAATGCGCTGTATCCCTGCTTCCAGAGAAAGAGTCCCTGTCATAGATACCGACATCATGCCATAAGCTCCCTCTTACTGCATCGCTTTCGCTCAGCCTGAATATCCTCGCAAAAAAAAGCATCATAAACGCAACGTGTACGCTATGATAGCCGACTGTCGAAAAAATATGATGCCTCTGGCCAATAATCCTTCTGAATTCACAGGAATCTAAAATGTCTCTTCCGATCCTTTCAATCTTCTCGCAGTCAGAGTCCTTTACCCTGACCATGTCCATGCTCTGATCCATTCTTACGCCTCCCGATATCTTGCATTATAGCACCGATATAATGTGGTTGCAAATATTATCGGAAGGGAGCATAATAGAGATTAGTAGGCCCTACAAAGGAGAGAATATGAACAAACGACCTATAATGATCGCCGCTGTTTCAATGCTGGGCGGCTGCTTTTTTATACTATATGGCAAGCGGATCCTTTTACTTATACCGCTTCTTCTGATACCATTTATCTTCTATAAAAGAGAGGGAAAGCGTTGCGCCATTCTTCTATGCGTGACGGTTCTGGCCTTTGTTTCTGGAGCAGTCTCCGCCGGAATACGCCAGGCAGACTACGATAAGGGATACTCTGCGGTAAATTCAGCTGGAAATGTGACTCTGTACGGAAGGCTGGTAAGAAAGGAACGGACCGCATCCGGTATAAGGCACTATATTTCCCTTCGCGGATCTGCTGGCCTTAAGGCTGTCTTTACCAGTACAGATGATATGTTAAGGACCGGAGATATGATAAGGGTCAGCGGAGCTGTAAGAGAGATGGAGCCGGCCAGAAATCCCGGATGCTTTGACCAGAAAGCCTACTACAGATCGCTTTCTGTGATCACGGAGATAAATGACCCTTCCCCTGCTACGATAAGGCGCTCCCTCCTCCCATTCGCGGAGCTTCTATACATACTTAAGTACAGGCTTCTTTCTGTAT
>OMVB01000124.1 GCA_900314395.1 uncultured Prevotellaceae bacterium
GAAAAAACTCTCTTCATCGGCGAAGATACGCATACCTTTATTCAAGACCAGAAAACCAGAGGCAGGCTCTCCAGTCATGAATGGAAGCTCAGCGCCGATTATGAAATCAGCGACAGACACGTTGTTGGAATAGAGTGGGATGCATCTTCCGACCGGGACAGCGAGCTCAGATCCTCTGCTCTTGATTATCTTCTTAATAACATTCAAAAGCAATCTACAGACATCGCCAATGACTATCGGAATAATATTGTGTTCAATCATTTGAATGTTTTCCATAGTGGCCGCTGGAGCGAGAAGCTTGTCTCGGATTTGAATCTTGACTTCGCGAGCAACGACAACGACTACAGGCAGAACACCGAAGAAACGTTAGAGGGCGTCACCCGTGGCACTTTGAGTACAGGAGGAAGCCAACTGAACATATATGCAGGGAAATTGGCTTTCAGCTACATTCTTGGCCATAATACTGATTTATCGTGGGGTGTCGAGTACAATCATGTCGACGGAAGTGGAAAGCTGACCACGAATACAGGCAGTATCCCTTCTTCTGATTATTCTAACAAGGAGGATAAGTTTGCGCTTTATGCGGAGTTGAGCGCACAGATTGGCCATGTCGGAATTTCTGGTGGAATAAGGTATGAAGACCTTATCTCAGAATATGTTGACCATGTTGACCTGGACGGAAATGTGCATCGCCATTACAGGAACCTGTATCCTTCTTTTTCACTTACGCACAGTGCCAATGGCTGGAATAACACACTGTCTTTCTCTTCACGTACGAGTCGTCCGACATTCAGGCAACTCAGCAATTCGAGTTACTATGCCAATGAATTCATGTACCAGAAGGGAAATCCGCTGTTGAAGCCATCCAATTCCTATATTGCGGAGTGGAGGACCGGGTGGAAGTTCATCAACTTCTCCGCAAGCTATACCTATGTTGACGATTATATTTCCACGGACTTTTATACAGATCAGGATACCAATCCTCAGATAGTCAGTTCCTATTCGAATTTTGACAAGATACAGTATCTTAAGGCCAACCTGACACTGCAAAAGACATTCAAATGGTGGAGACCATCGCTCACCGCTGGATTCAACAAGCCTCTCTTTGAATATGAATATCTTGGTAAAAAAGTATCGTACAACAAGGCGCAGGCTTTTCTTGTCGCGAACCAGTATTTTACGCTGCCTAAAGAATATCTGGTGTCAGTTTACTGGTATATCAATAGCGGAGGGAATCAAGGTGCAGTTGAATTGAAGTCTTTTCAGATGCTCAATGTGGGTCTACAGAAGTCCTTCCTGGACGGAAGGTTGAGCGTTAGCCTGAACGCCAGAGACCTATTCCATACGATGAAATACAGGGAAATGGAGCAGATTAAAAACATTCAGTTTCGACAAACGGAAGATTATCGTTACTGGAACTTCTCTGTCAGTGTAATTTATCGCCTGAATAACACCAAAACAAGATATCGCGGGAAAACCTCAATTAGTGATGAGTTGGACAGGTTATGACATATTCCCTATTTTAGTAAAAAACGCCTCACAGACGCAAGAAATCGGGATTTTTGATTATCTTTGTGTAATAATTGTACGAAATATGAAGAAGCTTTTGAATATTATTTGTTCGGCGCTGCTGGTGGCGGGGCTGTGCGGGTGTGAGAAGTTGAGTGGTGAGAAAGACCAGCTGCTCCGGCTGAATTTTCCGGAGGAGATCACTCATTATGACGCAGATAGCGAGATTTCGACTTATACGCTCAATACAAATGCGCTGGCGGTTTCTTTTGATATTCTTTCCGGTGCCGGAGGATATACCGCTATGGTTAGTACTTGGGATTTCATGCCAGACAGAGGGGTCTCCCTTCCGTGTGGGGTGGCCAGTGTTGAGGGGAATACCGTAACGGTAGAGCTGCTGGAAAGCGAGGCCGAGGTCATTGTCTCGGACCGTTCCGGAGCGCAGGCGAAGGTATTTGTCCGAAGCAGCAACAGCGTTTTGCAGTATTTCAAGTGGGACAAATACATCCCTTACGGGGGCCGCGACAGAAGCAGGATCGAGTTCGGGGCGGGCGCACCTTACGAGATTGTGGGGTGTTCGGGCCGGTCTGCGGAAGATGCTTCGCTGGAGGGCTCGACGCTGGAAACCGGTATGCTGATGCCTGGTGCACATTGGTATCTGATCCGGGATTGCCGTGGCACGACCCGCAAGTTCGATGTCCATGTCCGGAATGGATATGATATTGAGGGCGAGAATCTTACCGTGCAAGCGAGAGCCGGAGAGAGGATGTCCTTCCCGTTCCTGTACGGTAAAGGATGGAAGGTTGTCGAGGGTGAAACCGGTCCGGAGACATTTGTCCATAGCGCCAAGAAAGACCCCGAGAATTATCCCCACGATACCTTCTTTGTGATGACGGGAAGTGAAACGGTGTCCTACACCTTTGAGGATGCTGAGGGGCACAGGGCTGTGCTGACGATAGAGATTGAGTAGATCCTTCGCTTCGCTCAGGATGACATAGGCCCGATACGGGCATTGAAAAGAACTGCCGCTTTCTCGGAAGGAGTGTGGCGGCAGTTGATGTGTCTGTTTGTTTCCATCAAGTGATGGAACGATGGAAGTGAGGGAATGATGGAAAAGCTACGATTTCTTGAGGTCAATGAGGTCAAAAAACATGAATCTGGTCTTCAGGGGTAAGGGAAGATCCAGGTTCTCAGCCTCCTGCTCTTCTGAGGAATAGAGGTATCTGAAATCGTTTTTCTCGTAGTAGTGCAGAGGCTTTTCCTCATTCTTGGCATCAACAGCCAGAAATCGGCAATCTGCAAGATTGTCAGGGTCCGTAGAGAATTGCTTGATGGCTGAAAGCATTTCAGAGCCTATGCCCTTGTCTGCGAATTCTTCATTCACGGCAAGCCTGCCTATCAGAATGGCCGGGTAACGGCGCTTCTGTTTTGGATGTGCGATGCGGGAGTTGATTTTCTTTTTACGTGCGTTGGGAAGGTGATCTACGTGTACGCTGTCGCTTGAGAGTGTGAAGGCACAGACGATTGTCGCAGGGTCGGCATCAAGGACGAAACAATAAGACTTCCCGAGCAAGGCTTCGTGATTGGGAACGGCATCTTGTGCAAAGAACTCATCAAGGTCAGTGTCTCCGCAATGAAAAGGCTTGCACGAGGAGAAAAGCTCCCGTGAAAGGACTTTGACGGTGCATGAGTCCAGGAGAAAAGCCATGCTATCTGAGCTTGGCTTTCTCAAGTATCCTTCTCGCTTCCTGCCGGGAGATACCGCAATCCTTGGTGTGAGGATTCTTTTCAGCAGCATCAGCCATCTTGACGAAGCGCTCTGCCGCTTCACCGGTAAGAATCGGGATTGGTCTGATAGGTGTTGCCATAATTTTGTCCTCCTTTTAAGTTTGAGCATCCATTTCGCGAATGCTCTGCAAAAGTAATGAATTTTTCTCATACCCCTACAATTTTTATGCAAATTGGTTGATATACTGGATTATTCCTCTGACGTGAAGATCAATGATGGCCCGGCGGCCGGTGGAGGATTCGAGGAAGGCGAGGTCAGCGGGGTTGTCGTGGAAGAGGTTCTCACTGAGGACGCTGGCGCAGAGGGTGTTTTTGAGGATGGCGAAGTCGGCTTCCTGGTCGGGGTCACCGTCGGAGTAGTCTGTCAAAGACTGTAAAGGAATCTTACAGTTGTGTAGGGTTCCTTTACAATCCCGTCTTTGTGATTCTTGGCGGAAGAAACTGATTTTAAAGGAGATACATTTAACGGCACAGGGGTTGTATTTGCGTGTGCGAGAATAATTGACTAAATTTGACCTTTAGATTATGGCATCTAAGAAAGGAAAGATACTGATTGTGGACGACAACGCCGGGATTCGCCAGGCGTTGAGAATCCTGCTCCCGCTGCACTTCGCGGAGGTGGAGACGCTGCCTTCGCCGGTGACGCTGGTTTCTACACTGGAGCGCTTCCGGCCGGACGTGGTGCTGCTGGATATGAATTTCAATACCAGCATCAACACGGGTAACGAAGGCTTGTACTGGGCCGCGGAAATCAAAAAGATGGTCCCCGAGGTGGAGGTAGTACTTTTTACCGCATACGCCGATATCCAGCTGGCGGTGGAAGGAATGAAGCGCGGAGCGTTTGATTTCATCGTGAAGCCATGGGACAACGAGAAGCTAGTAGCCACGCTGACGGCAGCCAGAGACAAGGCGCGGAAAGCAATGGGGCGGGATGCCAAGTCAGGAACAGCCGAGGATGCTTCCGGCAGCCCGATGTTCTGGGGCTCTTCCAAACCCATGACCGCCATTCAGAAGACCGTCGAAAAGATTGCTCCCACCGATGCCACCGTGCTGATTACCGGCGAAAACGGCACCGGAAAAGATGTACTGGCGCGGGAAATCCACGCAAGGAGCCTGCGCAGCGGCAAGCCGATGGTGGCGGTGGATGCTGGTGCGATTACTGAAACGTTGTTTGAGAGCGAATTGTTCGGCCACGTCAAGGGCGCTTTCACAGACGCGCACACGGACCACGTGGGCAAATTTGAACAGGCCGATGGCGGGACGCTGTTCCTGGATGAAATCGGCAATATCCCGCTACACTTGCAGGCCAAGCTGCTGCGCGTCATCCAGAACCGGAGCGTGGTTCGCGTGGGCGGCTCCAAGGCTATTCCTGTGGATATCCGGCTGATTTGCGCCACGAATATGGATCTGGAGCAGCTGGTCCGGGAGGGCCGGTTCAGGGAAGATTTGTACTACCGCATCAACACCGTGCATATCAACCTTCCTCCGCTCAGGGAACGTAAGGAGGATATCGTGCCGCTGGCACAGCTGTTCCTGGAGCGTTTCACCGAGAAGTATCACCGGCATCTTACCGGGCTGGACAATTCGGCAAAGGTCGCGTTGGAAAGCGCCTGGTGGAGCGGGAATATCCGGGAGCTACAGAACTGCATCGAGAAGGCCGTCATCCTCTCTGATGGTACTGAATTGACAGCAAAAGATATTCAGTTGGAGCAATCCAAGCAGGGCACTTCGACTTCCGGAACGCTCCGGGCCCTCAATGAGTCCGAAGAAGAGCGCCTGGTCCGTGAGGCCATGGAGCGAAGCAATGGCAACATCTCCGTGGCCGCGAAGATGCTGGGAATCAGCCGGCCGACGATGTACGCAAAGCTGAAAAAATACGGCCTATGACCTTTACCGTCTGGCATATCGTGGGAGTATCAGTCATCGTCGCTATCGTAGCGGCGGTGATTGCTTCTGTCAGGACCAGACGGAAAGATATCAGGAAGGTGGCCTATATGATGGACGCGCTGGAGGACGGCGAGTTGAACTTCCGCTTTCAGGAAAAGAACAAGTTCAACCGCACGCTGAACCGTATCCGAACCATCTTCGAAAAGCAGCGGCAGGCCCACGAGCAGGATTCCTGGACGAAGCTGATCCGCGTGCTCACGCACGAAATCATGAATACGGTGTCTCCGATTGCCTCCCTCTCCGACGCCCTGTCCAAGTCGATGGATGAAAACGGTCACAGCGAATTGGATGTGAAGACGGGGCTGGACACCATTAGCGACTCTTCAAAGAATCTCATCAAGTTCGTGGAGACCTATCGGCAACTCTCAGGCGTGGCCAGGCCGGTGAGGAAAGCCATCGACTTAAAAGATCTGATGACCGGCATCATTGCCTTGAACAGCGAATTCGCCGCCAGTTGTGGCGCTGTCTGCAAATACCGCCCGCAGGAGGATGACCTGATAATTTATGCCGATGAGGGGCAAATCTCTCAGATCTTCATCAACCTCATCAAGAATGCCTTGCAGGCAGGTGCGAAGCATATCGACATTGCTGCGAAGATGGGCAAGGATGACGAGGTGATTGTCCAGGTGGCCAATGATGGCGAGCCTATACCGGTATCTGCCCAAGAGCAAATCTTTATTCCGTTCTACACCACTAAAAAGGAAGGTTACGGTATCGAGCTAAGCATCTCCCGCCAGATCAT
>OMVB01000121.1 GCA_900314395.1 uncultured Prevotellaceae bacterium
GTGGAGAATACAAGGATGTTGGTGCCTATGCGTACCGGAAAGATGCGCATAGAATACAACCCGGACTTAATGAAGGACTGGAGAAAAGCGCAAATTGAGGAACGTCTGCGTTTTGAGGTCATACGCATCCTGCTGGGTCATCCATATCAGAGGCAGCCCTACATGGCGAAAAAAGCGACCCTCGGCATAGCAAGCGATGTTACCCTGACTTCATCTTACCACAAGATCAGAACGATAACCCTTCCCGAAGGTTTACGCTTTGACGGTGGCCTGTGCTTCGAGGAGTATTATGCCATAGTGGAAGAATTCCTGGACCAGAATCTGCAATCTCCGCACTATGATGTCGAGGGCGAGATTGATGATGGCGGTGGGGGCGTATCGGACGATGCAGAATCTTCCGGAGACCCTGTTGGCAATGCAGTCCCCGAGCAAGAGAAGAATGAAAGTTCTGGCAATGGTGAGATTGAAGAAAAACCGGGACAAAAAGATGGGCCGGAGGAAGATTTCGGCCAGGCAGACAACGATTCTCTCCAGCAACTGGCAGCCCAGGCCTCAGAATCTGCGGAACTCTGGGAAGAAGATCAATTGGCATCAGAGCAAGTGAAAGAGACCGTCCGTCGAGCGCAACGAAGTAAACAATGGGGCTCGTTGACTGGTGGATTGAAGGATGCGATAGAGGCGTCAACAATTGTAAGGATTGATTATCGGACCATACTTTCCAGCTTCCGAGCCTCTGTCCTTTGTAGTGAGCGTCGCCGAACCCGGATGATTCCAAGTCGTCGATATGGTTTTCAATACATGGGCAGTAAACGGGACTTTGCGACCCAATTATTGGTGGCCATCGATGTGAGCGGCTCAGTAAGCAACAAACAGGTCTCGCAAGCTTTATCCATCATCAACCGCTTTTTCAAGTACGGCGTAGAGAATGTCGATGTCATCATGTTTGATGTAGGCTTACAAGGCGATGTCCTGTCTATGAAAAAAGCCCAGAAGGTCCTCCAAATAAAAGGGAGAGGCGGCACTGATTTTCAGGCGCCAATCGATTTCTTTCTGGAGCACCACTACGATGGCTTGATAATGATTACGGATGGATACGCTTCTGTGCCTACCATCCCGAAATCGTTCTACGGCAACATCTTGTGGATGATATACAACGATAACTTGTATCGTTCCCGAACAATCCAAGAACTTGATTCAGAGCTGACATGGATCGCATCGCTTCCTAAATCAAAATACACCATCCTACCCCCTGTATAGAACATGGCCCGCCCAATTACGAACAAAATAATGACCGAATTATCTGTCGCTGCTACAGTAACGTCTCGCACAGCAGGTCAAATCTATTTCCACTACGAAGAAGTTGTGGAAGCTATTCGCAACTCTCCATTCGCTTATCGCTTTGACTTTGAGAAGTATGATGCTGAACGTGCGGCCGGTCATAAGAGCACCGATTTGTATTTCAATTTCAAAGACAAAGAAACTGGAACAATATACAACTATCCCACCTACCGGAAAACGAGCCTTCATCTTCGGCGTTTCATCCTTTCATACCGTAAGAATCGAGCTCTTCCCAGGATAGAGTCGTTAAGGTATTACTGTCGTTACACAACCATAGAGCAACTCCTGGCCATGTTGGCCATTGTTGTCCCCAAAATCGATGAGCTCGAAAAGGGCATACTTGAAGATGAGCAAAAGGATATTCGAAAGAGTCGTGTTCAAGAGATTTTCTCCTCAACCGTGCCAGATCTGGTAAAGTCGATGTTCGCCGATACCGGCCTTGGCTATTGGTACGAAATGAGGCGGGATTGTATCTTTTTACAAACGCGGCTTCCCATGAAACTCTGTGCTTCCTTTACAATCAAGTTCAAGGATCTTGGCATCGGCATCCAACAAGCAATTACAAGCACCAAGGAGATTAGTCAAACTATAGAAAATAATGGGAACGTTATTATCGACAAAGACTCAAATAAGTATAGACAATGGACAGAAGGATAGATTTCAACATATTATACACTTAACACATGTTTACCATTCGCGAATACCATACAATCGATGATTACCTGGCGTCCAACAAACAGCTGTTTTCGGACATATTAGAAGCATTCCTGGACTATGGATATCAGGATAAATTCAAGCGCATTTCCTATGATGATGTCATTGATGCCATTCGCCAATCGGAGTTTGCGTGCCACTTTAATTTTGAAAAGTATAATGCCTCAAAGGAAGCGGGCTTCAGCCCAGAATTGTTTTCGAAGCACATCAGGTGGGCAGGACAGACCGTAGACTATTTCGACGGTGTCATTCGTCTTCATGATTTCGGCCAGGATTATACCTGCTGTAGAAAGCCCCACCTGATTACAATCCTCCAGAAGCAATATGAATATGCGAACATACCTCAATTGCTGAATGTATTGAAAGAAATGATGCCCATCATCCTCAAGATGTCAGAGAAATACAAAGATCAAGAAAAGAGAAAAAAAGATGGAGCTAAATAAATGGGATATTGAATTGGAGCCATGGTGCCCGGCACAGATCTACTACTACTTCCTGGACTCTGAGGGCGGCCGCTGGTGCATCTATCTCCGCTGGCGTCATCAAGATCCCTGGACGGCAGAACTTGTCCACTGTGATGACGAATGGGATTTCCAATGGGATCATCCGGAGACACAAGACATACTGAAAGGGATGTCACATACACAAGGTGTCATCTCTGGATACTACACGGATGAAGAATATCCGGCTCTTATGGAAAGGACCCTTGAACTGGTGAAGAATATGAATCCAAAATTCAGAGACATATAGCTATGAGTAAGCGAAGATTTATCGACTATCTACCCGAGATACTGGGAATGTCATGGACGCCCGGGAATCTAATACTTGTCGGCTCCCGATCCTGGGGCGGAAGGATTGAATACGTGCTGGGGAATTGCATTGTCTACGGAACCGGAGAATTTATCCCAGTTGGATTATTTGCCCCCGAGGGCAATCGTTTCGG
>OMVB01000118.1 GCA_900314395.1 uncultured Prevotellaceae bacterium
TTAATAAAGAAAAATAAAATAGTAGTTATAAGATTTATAATACCAGTACCGAGCATGTCAACAAAATTAGAGAATGCCATACCGATAAATGAACCAGCAGATTTTAAAAAACCCCAAAGATAATCCCAAGCATTCATATCTTTCTTACTATTTACAAGCTTATTCACCAATGCCAAAGCATCAGAATCTGATTGTAAATCTATTAATTCATCTTCTGTAAGATCTTGAACCATTTTCCCAAATCTTTCCATGGTTAAAGCATTGAGTTCTACTACAGCTTTTCTATCATATCCCTCATTTTCATACATATCTATATAAGAATTATACAAATACGGACATGAACGATAAACGTTAACTCTCATGATTTTGACAAACCTATCTGAAGAAACATTGACTTTCTTATTTATAGAAACAGTAATAAATTGTCCTACAGAATGAACAGGTTTCAATACAAAACCATTAAAATTTGAAACACATGCAAGAATAACCAAAGGACGAACAATAGCCCAAAAAGTAATCCCTTTTCCTTCAAGGTATTCATTTGAAATCTTCAAAAGCATCAGAGCACAAAAAACACCACAAAGGATAACAGCAATAGATCCTAAAAAAGACAATTTATCATTTATAATGTGCTCTCTAATCTTATCCATACAATCTAAGATTGTATCATAATATACTTCATCGCCCCAAGTACCAGAAGCTCCGGAAAGAGGAATAAACAAATAATTCAACATAAAAACCCTCCTATATATTTAAAACAGCCCTAAGAACACCTAACCATACCATAGAAAGCACGATGACAACAAAAACCTTCATAAATCCATTCTCGCTACCAGGATCACCACGTATATACTTAATTGTCAAGAAAATAAGACTAAAAGCGAGTAAAACTCCTATAAAAGTATATATCATGTAAATACCTGTCCTTGTTATTCCCTTAGCTTCTTCCGCCTTATCACCATAAGCCTCTTCTACAGTAGTCTCAACAAACGTATCTTGAAAACCTTCATCAGAATATAATCCAGAAATCTCCGCATTTGCTTCTTTGCCTTCGAGAAGATTAAAAAACTCATTATAAGATTGAGCAATCTCTGCCTCTCCAAACCTTTTATCTAATTTATCATTGTAATACCTTACCCAACTGGAAATTTTTGCAATTTCATCATTAAGCATTTTCAATTTATCAGACTTCGATAAACCGGAATCTGAAAGTAACTTCATGCTATTCTTAATCAAACGTACAACAGTATTGTATCCGTATGTTAAAGACCTTCTCAAATCGGTTATTAAATAACCATTGAACCCATATTCTTCCATATGTTTCAATTTTGCAGCATAATACTTTATATTCGCTGCTTGAAAAGTTAAGGAACGATACAAAGACTGTATCATGCCGAGATCCTTGGCGAAATCCGAAATCTTCCCCGCAGCGTCCATTATCGTCTCCATCCAATCTAATTGCTCAAGGTTAATTCCCAATTCCTCCAAAATAGCACTTACTTCACGCCAGTTATTCGCCAAGTTCGCGGAAATCTGTGGAAAGTCCGTAACGGCGAACTGCGCCCGGGCCGGCTTCTCGCTGACAAAAGTCACCGAGAGAAACACCGTCAATGTCGAAACTACGCTAAACAGTATTTTCCTTAATTTATTCATAGGGTCAGATATTTAGATTTTGAACGTTCGCCCCTTACCTTTTCATCAATGGCCGCCGCTATGCTGCCAAGCTCCTTCGCACGCTCCAGCAGAGGAGCCTTCTTGACTTTATCGGACTCGAAGGCAAGAGCCTGCTGCCGCGATGCTTCCACCGCATAGACGCCATACCTGTTATTCATACCTATATACACATCATTATACAGGTAGTTGGGATTATGATTATGTCCCATCGAAAGAATAAGATTCTTCTGATGCTCCGACAATCCAAGAAGTGATGACAACTGTCCGAACCTGTTGGCATTCTTCGCCTGGTTAAGAAGCACCTTGATGTCGGAGTTCATAAGGATTGCCTCCTTGATGACCTCCGAAGAGATGATATCATCAAGCTCCTGGGTAATCACCATCGCCGCTGTCTGATACTTTCGGGCCGTCTTCCACAGTCCCTTCAGATAAGGAGCCATCGTCTCATTGGCAATGGCCTTCCATGCTTCGTCCACCACCATCCGTTTGAAGCCCGACGCATGCCGCATCTTCTGGTCAAACGCATTCATGATACAGAGGATACAAAGCGAATAGAAGAGTGGATTACCCTCTGAGAGCTTATAAACCTCAAACACAGTGAAACGGCTTGCAAACAGATCCTTCGGATTCCTGTCATTAAGAAGGAAAGAATATGAACCCTTAAGTGAATACGAATACAGAGAACGGACGAACATTGATACATTAAACTGTTCCGGAGTGACAGGCGTTTCACCAACAAGGTATGGATTCACGGGAAGACGAACAATATTACCTTTGTTGTCCCTTTGTGGATTTACCCTGGGAATAACCTTTTTAAAAAGAAACTGATAGAAATCATCAAAGATAGGAAGTATTCCTGAAGGGATAGTCTTCTTAGCCCAGCGGACGAAATCCGACAGTATCTGTTCAAGCACCGCAAGGGACTCCGATGTCCATCCGTCAGTCGGTTCCCATGCCGTTGTGAGGAAAGAGGTGATGAACGTCACACCTGATTCATCCTGCTTCAGATGACCGTTGTCATCAAGCCATGTATTATATCCTATGAAAGGATTGAAACTGAACGGATGTTCCGGGCTCCATGAAAGATAGATTCCGTCCTTCCCTCCGGAAGCCTCATTGATAAGTTGACATAGACCCTCATAAGAGTCACCAACATCAATCACGAAGATATGCTCTCCGGCATCATAGCACTGCTGGAGGAAGAAGTTCGTAAAGAAAGACTTGCCGGAACCGGACGGACCGAGAAGGAAGACATTATAGTTGTCAATCCACCCGAGAGAACGCGCACGCTTCTGCATGTCAATCCGAATAGGGACGTTTCGCATCCTGTCACAGATTTGAATCAGTCCGTCTTCTATTCCGTTATCGAATGTCTCATTAAGTCCCATACAGAGCATACCCGTCAGTTCCGCCGTCATAAGGTTATCCTTCCCTAACT
>OMVB01000169.1 GCA_900314395.1 uncultured Prevotellaceae bacterium
GATAATCATTTTGTTTCATGAAAGACGGCTACATAGATTTCGACGAGTATATCAGGCAAGGCGAACCTGATAAGAGAGAGAAGGCGACCAACTGGCGGACCGCTATTGGCCTGCAGGCGGTCGATGGCCTTAAGACATCCGAGTATCTGAAGGAAACGGCTCGCAAGCACATCGAAGGCGATATCGATATCGACGAAGCTCGGGAGCTGATAAAAAGTTACTACCAGTCCAAGCAATCCCGTGAGCCGGACGATGAGCTGATGCAGGAGGCCGACAAAGTATCGGCCAATATCACAAAGATCCTTTCCTCTGCGTCTCTTGATTTTAGTTCACAAGGTATTATCGCACTGCACCGGAGGATTTTTGAAGGTGTTTTTAAGCATGCCGGAAAAATCCGCGATTATGATATCACCAAAAAAGAATGGGTGCTGGAGTACGATACCGTCCATTATCTGAATTGGGAGGACTTGCGCCGAGCTTTGGATTACGACATCGAGCAGGAGCGAAGTTTCAGTTACAAAGGACTGACGAAGGATGACTTGATATCACACATTACGCAATTTGTTTCCGGTATATGGCAAATCCATGCGTTTTGCGAAGGTAATACACGTACAACAGCAGTCTTTACCATTCTTTACTTGCGGGATATCGGATTTCAGGTTAACAACGATATGTTTGCAGACCATTCCTGGTATTTCCGCAATGCATTGGTTCGTGCAAATTACAGGAATGCCGTAAATGGGATTGACTACACCCCAGTCTATCTGGAGCGCTTTTTCCGTAATTTGCTTTTAGGCGAGCAGTGGGATTTGCGTAACCGTTATCTGCATATTCACCCCTCACAGGAATGGCGAGTACAGCCCAATCTTGCTGCACCGACAAGCATAGCCTTGTCACCCGACAAGTACCCGACAAGCACCCGACAAGCACCCGATAAGTTGCACACCGACAATGCCAATATCTTGAAATTGGTGAGCGCAATAAATGACAGGCTGTTGTCTGTCAAGGAGATGCTTCTTGAGATGGGATTAAAAGACAGGGAAAGCTTTTTGAATCTTTATCTTTCTCCTGCAATTGGAGAAGGATTTGTCAGAATGCTGTATCCAGAATCCCCCCGACACCCTCGCCAGAAATATATGTTAACGGCAAAGGGCCTGGCCTTATTCAATGAACTCAGAGAAAACACTTTATGATGCTATCACAGACCAATGAGCAGGCTTTTGAGTACCTGATAGAAAAGGCGCTGGTGGGCAGTACCGTTGAGGAACGGAAAGCCGCCGGCACGGATGACATAGACACACAGCACCCCGCACCGGACCAGTACTACTGGGGCCGTCCCAAGGATATGCCCAGCAAGTTGGCCATTGACACCCGTCGCCTCTGGTCCTTTCTGGAATCCTCCCAGAAGGATGTCCTCGCAGAGTATCGCGGCAAGGATCTCAACGCTGCCGTTGAACGTCAGATAAGTAGCGACATCACCAACTTCGGCATCATCAAACTCCTCCGCGAAGGCATCGACGTGGATAACATCCACCTCACCCTGTTCTTCCCCAAGCCTTCACCAGCCGACAGCAAGGCCAGCCACGCCAAATATGCCAAGAACCAGTTCTCCGTCACCCGTCAGCAAACCTTCTCCCTGCTGAATCCCGGTTACGAGATAGATATGGTGGTATTCCTGAACGGCCTGCCTCTCTTTACCTTCGAACTCAAGAATCCCTGGACCTACCAGACGGCTAAGTATAACGGCCAGAAGCAATACAAAGAAGAGCGGAATCCCCGCGAGCCCCTGCTGAACTACGGCCGCTGCCTGGCCCATTTCACCTTGGACAAGGACGAGGTTTATTTCACCACCAGACTGGCCGGAAAGGAAACCTTCTTTATGCCCTTCAACAAGGGTCTGCCTAATGGCCAGGGTGCTGGTAATCCAGTGAGCGAGGACGGCTCTTACAAAACCTCCTATATCTGGAAATACTTCCTGCAGAAAGACACCATCGCCGACATCCTGATGAACTACGTGATGTTCGACTACGGTGAGGCCAAGACCGGGAAAGTTGTGCCGCATATCATGCGCAATGCCAAGCGCCTCATCTTCCCGCGCTTCCACCAGCTAGATGTCGTGTCAAAACTAAATGCAGACGTGGCCACCGTGGGTGTAGGCAAGACATACCTCATCGAGCACTCCGCCGGTTCCGGCAAATCCAATTCCATCACCTGGCTGGCCTACAAACTCATCGGCCTATGTCCAGACTCTATGGATGCCGTTAGGGCAAAGGCGGTGGATATGGCGCTATTCGATTCCGCCATCGTGGTCACCGACCGCCGCCTGCTGGATAAACAGATCACCGGCAACATCAAGGCATTCGGCCATAGCGACAAGATTGTCGCCCATGCAGACTCCTCAAAGGAGTTGAAGACGTCCATCGAGCAAGGGAAACGCATCATTATCACCACCATCCAGAAGTTCCCCTTCATCTGCGACACCATTGCCGACGTAAGCGACCACAACTTCGCCATCATCATTGACGAGGCTCACTCCTCACAGTCCGGCATCGCGGCGGACAAACTGAATGCCGCCGTGCAGAAAGATGCCGACCAGGACGGAGGCGACACCGACGCCCTGCTGGAGAAACTGATGAAGGACCGCAAGATGAGTAAAAACTGCTCCTACTTTGCTTTCACCGCAACGCCTAAGAAAGAAACACTGGAGCGCTTCGGCACAGAGGATGAAGAAGGCAAGTTCCATCCATTCCACCTCTACAGCATGAAGCAGGCCATCGAGGAAGGATTCATCCTGGACGTGCTCACTAACTACACCACCTACCGCAGTTACTACGAACTCACCAAGAGCATCGAGGGTAATCCGGAATACGAAACCGAACGTGCACAGAAGATGCTGCGCCGTTATGTGGAACGCGAACCCAAGACCATTAAAGCCAAGGCTGAAGTGATGCTCACGCACTTCGATGCCAAGATGTACCGCAACCACAAACTCAAGGGCCACGCCAAGGCCCTGGTGGTGACTAAAGACATCGAGTGCGCCATCTCATACTACATGGCCTTGTGTGAACTCCGGAAAGAAAAGAAACTGCCATACAACATTCTCATCGCCTTCTCCGGCACCAAGAATGTTGGCGGGCGCGATTATACCGAAGCCCAGATTAACGGCTTCCCAGATACCAAGACGGCCGAAGAATTCGATAAAGACGAGAATCGCACCCTCGTGGTGGCCAACAAATACATTACCGGCTTCGACCAGCCCAAACTGGCCGCCATGTATATCGACAAGCCCCTGGACGGTGTACTTGCCGTGCAGGCCCTGTCCCGTCTCAACCGTTCCGCACCAGAGCTTGGAAAATTGAGCGAGGATCTCTTCATCCTGGACTTTTACAACACCAAGGAAGGCATCAAAGAAGCATTCGACCCGTTCTATACGGCCACCACGCTCTCCGAGGCCACCGATGTCAACATCCTCCACCAACTCAAGACAACCCTCCTGACCTTTGGCGTCTTTGATATGGACGAGGTGAACGCCTTCATCGAGCTGTATGTCCACGGCGCTCCTGCCGATGAATTCGCACCCATCATAGACCGCGCCGCCTTCCGCTTCAACACCGAAATCGAATGGCCTGAGAACGGCAAGGCCGACTTCAAGATGAAGTGCAAGCAGTTCGTAAAAATCTACTCCCGCGTGGCTGCCATCATGGACTACGAGGTGGTGGACTGGGAAAAACTCTTCTGGTTCCTCCGCCTGCTTATCCCGCAGCTCATCGTCACCGGCCCCGGCATGGAAGACATCAAGGACCTCCTGGATTCCGTAGACCTTAACACCTATGGCCTCCGCCGCACCGCCCTCAACGAAACCATCGTCCTCGACCCCGGTGAATCCACCATCGACCCCTTGAAGCCCACAATGGTAAACGCTGGCCCCACCGACGAACCCAACAAAGACCCCCTCGACGAAATCATCAAAGAATTCAACGAGCACTGGTTCCGCGGCTGGGAAGCCACCCCCGACGACCAGAAGGAAAAACTGGTAAACATCACCAAAGCCGTAGCCAACGACGCCGACTACCAGAGTCTCGTCATCGGCAACCCCGACCAGCAAGCCGTCGAAGCCGCCATGGCCATGATCATCGACCGGATCATCCGCCAAAAGCGCAAAGGCGACATGTCC
>OMVB01000117.1 GCA_900314395.1 uncultured Prevotellaceae bacterium
TCATTCACCTGCTTTGCAAGGTTATAAGCGATGTATCTGTCATCATTCTGTATAGCTCTTCCGAGCTCTCTTGTCATTTCCATAATATCCATTTCTCAATTACTCCTTATTATTTAATTAAAGTCCAATATTTTCCTCGGTTATATTCCATTCCGGGATATTTACCGGCTCTGCACCTGCAAGTAAGTCTTTGTGCCACTTCTCGTAATCTGTTATATCTACAGGAGCAGATCCGGAAGCGGAGCCCTGATCTTCCGCACTTGAAGTGATGTAGTAAACGATGCCTGTTCCGCTGGTATCGATCTCTGACGGGAACTGATCCGGACTTACTGTCTTATCCCACGCATCAACATACATATAGGATTCATATTCATCCTTGTCGCCGTTGTGAGTGAAAACGGTATACGGCCAGAAACGTCCGGCAAGGCCCTGATTGTGCATTACTCCGGCCTCTATGATACCATTAGAGTAAACTGTAAGATTCGGAGCTGTTACCAGCTCAACTTTAACCTCACCCGAAGCGTCCTCACCATAGATCACTGTTACCATTTCAGCCATAAATGTGGATGTCACATTTATTATGAGTTCATCCCTGCCATCGCAGTCGATATCGTATACAGAGAAAGTGTTATCCGAGATATTCTCAGAACCGGTTATCTCCATATCTGTGAGATCAAGCTGACAGCTATAGTAGAACTTGCTGAGTATGCTTTTATACTTATCTGATATCTCAGGTGTATTATCTCCGACAGGAACTATTTTATCCTGAAGCACCGGAGCGCTGTACTTGCCTTCAGCAAGAGCCTTTATGTTTTCCTCTTTGAGACGGTCATCGCTGCCAAGAGAATAGAATGACTTATCAGAGTGTATGTCAATAGTATCCTTGTATGTGTTTTCGTCAACGGCCTGACCGTTTATCTCGTATCTCAGCACTTCTCCGCTCTCAGGATAAACCGCACCTGCATTATCGCTGAACGACATCACCTGTTTGAAAGTCCCGTTGCTGTCAAGAGTAAAATATGCTCCGGAGGTATATCCCATACCCGTATTGCTGCCGAGGAGCTCATTCGTATCCGGGTAATATGCAACTGAACCGTATGAACCGAATCCGCCAAGGCATCTCAGACCGCCATCCTTTATTGTGAGCACTTTTACAGGGGATATATGATAATATCCTGGGGCATAAAACAGCTCCGGAACATCATCGCCGTTTATATCCAGCACAGAGAATCCGGCATTGTCAGCGTCGTCAACATCGGGAAGACATTCGTTCAGATATGTGCTGTAGGCCTTCTGCCATGTGCCGGACTCGCCTAAAACCATGTCTATGATATCGTCTTCGAGCTTGAAGTCATTGCCGACATCTCTTAAAGGTCCGGCTGAATTCTTTGACATTACTGAATTATATTCGTTTTCTGTGACAGTATCCTCGCCCTTCCAGAACTGACCGGAAGCGCCGTCCTCAGTTTCTTTATAGGTGCGTCTGAGGTCGCCGTCCGACACCAGCTCACCGTCCTCGGATATGTGCATGAAATCAGTGGTCTCCACTTCGGTATCATTGTCATATCTTCCGTAGATAATGAGCTTTGAACCAGCAGCATAGCTGATATAATTATCAAACGTTCCCAGGAGCTTTGATTCGCCGGTATCCTGCTGATATTGATAGAGCTTTATCCTGTTTATGTCGCCGTCCTTCACACGAACAGCAAGCACCTCAGGACCTATACCGCCTGTAAGGTCACAGAGTGAAAAGCTCTCTGCGCCTTCACTTCTGAGCTGTTCAAGAGTGTATCTGTAAGATCCTTCCATGTTGAAGATCTCAGCTGAGGGCTCCTCGGTGGTAATTTCTTCTGAAGCTGCCTCAGAGCTTTTCTCCTGCTCCGAGGAGCTGCTTTTTTCAACGCTTCCGCAGCCTGTAAGCATTGCGGTAAGGCATATTATCGCAATAAACTTTTTCATTTTCAACGCTCCCCGTTATTCTGTAAGAGATCTGATATTATCAGCTGAAAGCTGCCTGAAGTCAGGTGAGACTGCACTTGCCCCGCCTGTAAACTGTGCGAGCCATGTCTCATATTCTGTAACATCGACTGTTCGGGTATCTCCTCCGCCGGCAGAACCGATGATATAAACTACTCCTGAATTGCTTGTGTCCACATCCTCAGGATAAGTGTACGGCGGCTCAGAGCCGTTTTCCAAAGCAGTCTGTGCAGCGATCTCCACCTGTGCCCTGTCTATGGCATCAACGCTGGCAGCAGCCTCATATCTTCTGCCGTCCGCACTCAGGGTCATAATAGTATAGGGCATGAAATCGCCGCTTGGCCCCTGTGCATGGGATGAACGGGCAATAAGCGTACCATTGCTGTATATGGTCATATCAGGAGATACGCTGGCCTTCTCAAAGAGCTTGCCCTCTTCGTCAACTCCATATATAACTGCAATAGCTTCTGCTGAGCTTCCGGCACTGACGAAGATCATCTCTTCAGAACCGTCGCCTTCAAGATCACCTACAGCGAACTTACATCCGGGATCAGATAAGTTTATATTCATCTGACCATGTCCGGGAACATTCCCTTCCTTCATGATACCGCTGAGTGCAGCGCTGAATACGACTCTCGGTGAAGTCTGTTCCTGTCCTGTGGGAGTCTCTGTCTTCTTCTCCGGCGGAGCAACTGACTTAGGAACGCTCTCGGCAGGTTTTGTGCTGCGGGTGGACGGCCTTACAGGCTTCGGAATATATGTCTGTGTGGGTATGTCACTTTTACGCTGGCCTGCAACATATGCTTTATGGGTAGTAGGCTCCTGTTTTTCTTCTCCTCGTGCCTTGTCAGCAGGCTTGAAGTTATCAGTCTGGCCCTTTGCCTCTGAGGACTTCTCCTGCACCTCTTCTTCATCTTTTCCGGTAGTATTCTCGTCAGTCATTACAGTACCGCCCTTGACTACCGGCATAGAATCCTTCTTGCTTGCCTGATCTACTTTTCCGCAGCCGGTAAGGACGGCTGCAAGGCAAAGAATGGGTAATATCTTTTTCATTCTATCCACTTCCTTAATATAATCATGATTAATATATATGTCTGTATATTTTCCCGTACTGTCAGATCTGACTATCCGGGAGTAAAAAATCAGCTGTGATTCTTAGCATATCACCGGCAGTCTTATCAAAGGCTGTGATATCAGTGATCTGCTGCTGTCATCATATCCCGCTCACCAGTTTTCCTGCAACAGCCCAGTTCATAGCGCCTGTTATCTCCACATCCACGAACTTTCCGATGAGTGAAGGGTCTCCCTCGAACTCAACAATGATGAACTCGCTGCTCTTTCCGGTAAGGAATCCCGGCTTTTTCTTCGCCTTATCATCGACCAGCACACGCATAGTGCGGCCAATGAACCTCTTATAGTGCTCCGAGGATATCTCCCTCTGAGTTTCAAGGAGAGTCCTCATGCGCTGTCCCTTCTCCTCATCGGAGATACCGTCCGGCATAGCCGCAGCCTTAGTGCCGGAGCGCTTGGAATAGATAAATGAGTAGATATTATCGTATCTGACCCGCTTTATCATATCAAGCGTAGCCTGAAAATCTTCAGCCGACTCATCAGGGAATCCGACTATCAGGTCTGTTGTAAGGGAGAAATCCGGATCTTTTTCATAGATGTAATCCACGATATCCAGATATTTTTCAG
>OMVB01000115.1 GCA_900314395.1 uncultured Prevotellaceae bacterium
TTTACCAGCGATTTGGGCTCTGTAACTATCACTGTGTCCAATGCCATTACCGGCGACGACATTTATTATCACAATGGAGCTGGTTCAGAATTATTGACCATTCCAGAGGATGGTCTTTCCATAATACGAATCAGTTGTGGTAATGGGCACTATTATTACGCATATATTAATCCTTAACTAATCACCTTAGGAGTCACCAATCAGATATGAAACAGCTATTTGTGTTTTTATGGGCGATAATCTGCATGTCTATGCCGACGCTCGCCAATGCTCAGACTATAGCGGACGGCCTTCTTCCGGACGAAGTCCCACAAGCTATCTCCCCTACCGCCATGGAAATGGGACGCTACGGGAAACATCCGGTATCATTTTTTACCGGCACTCCTCAAATCAGTATTCCTCTGGCAGAATTATGTGCAAAGGGAAGAACCCTCCCCATTTATCTTTCTTATCATTCAGGAGGGAACCGGCCAGATTTGCACCCGGGGTGGACAGGACTTGGGTGGTCACTCCACTGTGGTGGTAGCATTACTCGTATTGTTAACAACCGAAAAGACGAGATGAGTAATGACGAGTATCAAGCCACATATGGTGGTTCTTTTCCGAATAATGATCTTAGTTATTTGATGAATGCTTCAACATTTCAGGACATAGACTGGATAAACTCCAATAATATTATTCAATAGTTCGTTAATTTGTTCCCAGGCCTAAGCGGCTCTGGATGTAAATAAAACCAGTTCTTTGAAAAGTTTGTCAATAACTTGTGGGTTCGGTCGCAGACCGGACACGCAAATAAATCGCTCAAGCATGTAGGCGTTATGGATCATCGACTTGCAGGAAGATATAGAAAACGGTACTCCGAGGTCCTTGCAGGCGGCCTTGGCCAGGTTGATACTGGCGAAGGAAGCGTTGAAGTGGAACTCCAGTCGCCGAAGGTCTCTGGCCTGACAGTCGTTGAGCCCGGCGTAAGATTTGGCATCGCGAAAGCAAAACTCCAGCTGGAAACGCGTCCTGTAGCAGTTGATTACATCACGGGTGGCCATGGACTCGTCCGTGCTGAAGTAGATCTGCCACTTGTCCATCGAGTCCTCATCCGGATACCAGATGGCAACCTTAATGAAGCGTTTGAGGGACTTCGAGTAGGCCTTGAGGCCAAACAGACGCCCCTTGTCCACGTGGAGTTCAACGCAGCGGGCAGGGTCAAGGTTGGCAAAGTCAATCTTGCCGTCGTACCATCTGGGATGGCCCCGCTTGCCGCTGGGCTTTTCCGTTGTGGGATACCACAGGGCGGCATCGTTCCGCATGCGGCTGACCACGTGAAAGCCCTCGTCCAAAAGCGGCAGGACAAAGGTCTGCTTGGCAAAGAAAGCATCCGCGACAAGAAGCTTGGATATGGCCTGAAGCCTGTCCTTCATAGATATCAGGAGTTCCCGATACCAGTCGACCAGGTTGTAGTCCATCTCCTCAAGCGTCTTGGCGTTAGGTGTCTGAAGGGCACCGAGAGTCATGCAATCGTGATTCTCAACGTCAATCAGGCCAATGCCCAGCAGTTCGAGGCCTCTCTTGGGACCTCCGGCAGCTCCAGACCAGAACTTTCCGAACCACGGAGTCTTGTTCCCCGCCTTGGGAATGAAGCTCGGGTCCACCGCTATTGCTCTGAACTTTCCCGTACACACCTTGTTCGCAAGGAAGAGGTTGAACGCGAACCAGTCAAAGTCATCCCGGGTGAAGGTGTTCCGGTAGGTCTGTTCAGTGAAATCGCCATACCGGCCCATCTGCAGGAAATTGATCTTATCTGGTATTGCCATGAAGAGTTTTAGGGTATCGATGATTACTTTCTCAAAAGGTTTGCCTAAATTTGCTGCTGATTTGAGGGCTTCAATGACCTCAGATTGGTATTGCGTAAGTACGTTTGAGTTAGTCATAACTTAAAGCTTGGAATACTCTAAGTTACTAATAATCAACGACTTATGCAATACTTTTCTACTTTATTTTCAGCACTTTACGCATCTTTTTCGGGGCATTTGCACCCACTCTTCGCAGCTCTCTGAGCGGTCGTTATTGACAGTGTTTTCAATGAACTTTTGTTGTTAAACTGTATGTTTTCGTTTAGTCCGCCTTGCGGCTCCTAAACATTAAAATTTACCGAAGTATTGAAGGATGATTACTAAATTTGTGACTTTGAAGGCGGAACAAAATCACCACTAAACCTCATGACAACGCTTATGTCATACTTTAGTCAAGATTCCACTTTAAGCTACGAGCTTAAGGGCGGCTTCGCTGTGGCTGAAAATCGGGAAAAACAAACTAACAAATCCATACTACTATGAACAAAAAAAGACTAGAGAGCTATGAAGCTCCAATTACGCAACGCATCGATCTATGCATCGAGAGCGGGATTCTTACAGTTTCCGGAGGCATTGAAGAAGGAAACATTATTACTGGCGATGATTGGGATCCCCTTCCGTAGTTAATCTAAACAATTGAGAATCATGAAAAAGATTTACACATATTGGTTTGGCAATCGCAGCTGTAGCAGCTCTTGCCTCATGCGCCAAAGAAAATGCCATTGAAAATGAGCAGGAATTTGTAGAAGTTTCAGGAAAATTCACGATTGATGCGAACATTGAGGATGTCGTAGATCCTACCACCAAGGTCGCCATCGTTGAGAGTGGCTCAAAGTTTAACCTGAACTGGGAAGGAACAGAGACCCTCGGGTTAGCTAACTCTACCAACACAACTTACAAGACTGACTGGACGGTGGAAAGTGACTCTGGAAAGAAGGCCACTCTTACAGGCTCTTCAATTTCTGTGACAGGCTCAACGACCAACTGGTTGCTCGCAACAAATCTTTATAGTTCTGCTACAAGCGTAATCCGCGCAGATCTTCCTGCAAA
>OMVB01000114.1 GCA_900314395.1 uncultured Prevotellaceae bacterium
CCAAATGCGTATTCTATGACGACGCCAATCGTACAGCAACAGACAGCGAAGCTCCCTTTGTAGTAGAAACCACAGAAGAGGATAAGACACCGCAAGTAAATGGTACCCCCATTCTGGCATACACGTCTAAAGGTATAAAAAAGATTGATGTGTATGGCTATGTTACGCCTTAAGCATTTGAAATGCGATTTTGCGGACTGTAAGTCCTGATACTCGCAGCAGTCGGATTTCAAATCCGACTGAACCAAACCCAAGGAGGGCGGCCCCGTCGCCACGGCGCACGGATGCCGCCCTCCAACCAATAAAAGCAACAAAAGCGGTCCTCAAGGCCGCTTTTGTTTTACGTAAACCTTCCGCAAACACTATGGACAAAACCGTCTCTCAACTCCAACTTCACCAGTATTTCCTGGGATTCTTCTTGCCGAAGGGCATTCTGGACTTCTTCGAACCCGTCTGGATGGAAACACAGTCCCTCGACAGCCGGGAAAGCAAGAAGGACATCTTGTATACCGGGACAAAAAGCTGACCCTGCACATCCGCCGCCGCAGATGGCTTACACCAGAGGGGAAAAGCTTCACGGCCGGTATAAGACCGTCAACCGATGCACCATACGTGAGGTCAAGTCGGCAAGGGATGCTATCAGGTCCAGGGAGGATAACGTCCTGAACTACTTCATCGCCCGTTCAACGAATGCATCAGCAGAATCACTCAACTCCAAGATGAAAGCCTTCAGGGCTCAACTCAGAGGAGTGTCAGATTTGCCCTTCTTCATGTATCGGCTGAACACTATCTTTGGATAATCTCCCACGGAAGGTTGCAGGTGAGCCAATAAAACATATCAAAATTTGTACAAATTAAAATTTGTTTTTATATTTGTAAAAAGATTGATGATGTATGAGATTTGAAGATGTATTGTCAAACGGTACCCTTTGGGCAACGGTTTATGACGGAGAAAAGGAGAACGTGCTTACCCAATTGTTTACTAATTGGCTGGATCCCCTGTATTTACGTAAATTCTTCACGGAGAATATACGGGATTTGGAATCCTATTTTAAGATAACAAACGTGGATTCTGCTGTTTTCGATACCTTTCAGGATGCTACATCTTTAGCTTGTTTAATACTTGATTTGAATCCGGAGGTAGAATTGGAGAAATGGTTCTCTCTAGGGAGAAGGCAAAGGGTAAGCCGTTGTCTAATCATTCATCATGGCTCAGATTGTATGCTATAAGGGTAGAAGAAAATGAAAGGGAACATACTCTTAAAGAATTGAACAGGATGGAACAAGTACGGAACTATCTGATAAATGAGGGCGTAGTTGATTTGGAAGGACTTAAAGAGACTAACTGATATGGTACGGACTATTGATATTTTAAAAAGTCATAAAGTAACTACAGCGGGGAATAAAAAACTCTTGCAGGAGATTGCTTTTATTAAACAAAACTCTGGCTGGCTCCGTTACTCGGCTGCAGTTGCAGTGAAGGTCCATGGCCGGATGCAAGAGTTGGGTATAACCCAAAAGCAGTTGGCAGAGAAGATGGGGTGTACGCAGCAGAATATTTCTGTAATCCTGAAAGGACGTGCAAATCTCACTCTGGAATCCATATATAAATTGGAGTGTGCACTGGATTTGAACCTTCTTGGCTCCCTGACCCGGTTTGTCGATGGCTATCATGAAGATACGGGAGCCCCGGCAAAGCAATGTTTTTTGAATGAACCAGAGGGCCCGGAATATGGTTTTTAGCCGGAGGGAGTATTCCTCGTGAAAAATTTTGTTTTGAACGTGGGATTGAGTATCTTTATGGCTCGTTCAAGACAAAAATATGCTTAACATAAAGAAATACACCTTCAACTTATTCGGGGAGAACAGTTACCTTCTGTGGGACGACAGCCGGATGGGTGTCATCGTGGATCCCGGTTGCCTTGGAGAGGATGAGGTCCATGAGCTCCTGCTGTATATTATAAATCACGGAATTGTCCCCAGGAAGATACTGCTTACCCACGGACACTTCGATCATATCTACGGTGCGCAATTCCTGGCGGAAAGGCTTGGTATCAAGATACTTATGTCCAAGGCCGATGACGATCTTGTGCAGAATGGAAACATCCAGCTGACGAATTTCTATCATATGCCTGCAGCGCCGGAAGGCTTTGAATATGAAGAGGTTAAGGAGGGCGATACTGTCACCGTCGGCAATACAATTTATGAGGTCATTGAAACCCCGGGACATACCCCCGGAGGCGTTTGCTATTATTGCCGGGAAGAGAAGATTCTCCTGACCGGGGACACCCTTTTTGCCGGCACCATCGGCAGAACTGATTCAAAATGGGGAGATTACGACCGGTTGATACTTAGCATAATGGACAAGCTGATGGGACTTGACGGCGATGTTGAGGTATTGCCCGGCCACGGGCCTTCTTCCAGCATTGGCTACGAAAGGACCCATAACCCCTTCCTTCAGCCGTTCAATGAACCGGACGGGGATATTGACAACGAAGACGGACTGTATATCAGGGGAGAGATTTAATGGAGAAAGAGTATCTGAGCATACGCGGGGCTGCGGCGCATAACCTGAAGGGAGACAATGTCGATATCCCCCGCGGGGAATTCGTTGTTATAACCGGCCTCAGCGGCAGCGGCAAGTCTTCCCTTGCCTTCGATACCATCTACGCAGAAGGCCAGAGGCGCTATATGGATACCCTGAGCCCTTATGCAAAGCATTTCATGGGCATCCTGGAGCGCCCGGAGGTCGAGGAAATCAAAGGCCTGAGCCCGATAATCGCCATTGAACAGAAGTCCACCGGAAACAACCCCCGTTCCACTGTAGGCACCATAACGGAAGTCTATGACTTCCTGAGGCTGCTCTATGCCAGGGCTTCAAGGGCTTATTCCCCGGAGACCGGCCTGGAGATGGTCCGCTACACGGACGAGCAGATAGTTGAGCTTATAATCTCCGGCTATTCCGGCCGCAAATGCTACCTGCTGGCGCCGGTAGTCCGCGGCCGAAAGGGTCATTACAAGGAACTGTTCGAGCAAATGCGCCGCAGGGGCTACACCCAGGCTCTTGTAGACGGGGAAATAGTTGAGCTTCAAGGAGTTACGCAGCTGGACAGGTACAAGGCCCACTTCATAGACCTGGTTGTAGACCGGCTTAAACCGGACGGGAACACAGACCTCAAGCGCATCCGCGAATCAGTGATGAGGGCATTGTCGTTCGGCAAGGGCTCGGCTGCCGTAATGGACCTGGAAACCGGCAAAATCCAGCATTTTTCCAAACATCTTGTAGACCCTCAGAGCGGGCTTTCCCTTCAGGAACCGGCCCCTCACAGTTTCTCTTTCAATTCCCCGGAGGGCTACTGCCCCCATTGCAAGGGACTCGGAATGATAGTGGACGTAAACATCGACACCATAATCCCGGACCGCAACCTTTCAATAGCGGAAGGCGGCATCGTACCGCTTGGCAAAGTCCGCGAAAACAAAAAGTACGACGTTGTAAGGGCAATAGCCAGGAAACATAACTTCTCTATTTATGACCCCATCGCCACGCTTCCTGACGATGTTGTAAGCCTTCTTGTCTTTGGCTCCGACGACCTGTACCGCATAGGTGACGGGACCAATTCAGAGATGGTTTCTTATCCCGGAGTTGTAGACGAAATCGAGGAAAAAGTGGTCTGCCCGGTATGTCACGGCAGTCGCCTGAACGCCAATGCGAACTGCTTCAAGGTGGATGGAAAAACCATTACGGAAGTGTCCGCGATGGAGATAAGCGCCCTTCAGCAGTGGCTGGGCGGGCTGGACAAAGTGCTTGACAGCAAGCAGAATGCGATAGCCAGGGATATCCTGAAAGAACTCAAGGAAAGGGTTCAGTTCATGATGGATGTGGGTTTGGACTACCTGTCACTGGACCGTCCTACAGCGTCGCTTTCAGGTGGCGAAACCCAGCGCATCCGTCTGGCCACCCAGATAGGCTCAAAGCTTGTGAACGTACTCTATATCCTGGATGAACCGTCAATCGGCTTGCACCAAAGAGACAACCGCAAGCTTATCGCATCGCTTAAAAAGCTTCGCGACGAGGGCAATTCCATTATGGTCGTCGAGCATGATACGGAGACGATGCTAAGCTCCGACTGGCTCGTGGACGTCGGTCCCGGGGCGGGGGAGCAGGGCGGCAGAATCTGCCTCAGCGGCCCTACAAAAGAGCTTCTGGCCGGGAAGAAACCGGCAAAGGATGTGGCGGAGCACTGCATCATCGGCCACTCATTGACTTTGGATTACCTGCAAGGCCGCAAAGAAATCGGGGTCCCGGAAAAGCGGCGTACCGGCAACGGGAAATACATCGGCATAAGGGGAGCAAGGGGAAACAACCTCAAAAATATAGACGTCAACATTCCTCTGGGCTGCTTTGTGGGAATAGCCGGAGTCAGCGGCAGCGGCAAGTCGTCCCTTATCGCAGAGACGCTGGTACCCTGGCTCAAAAATCACCTGTACCGCAGCAAAGGGCATGTTCTGGACTGCGATACAATCGTTGGAATAGAGAACATCGACAAACTGATAGAGATAGACCAGAGCCCCATCGGCAAGACGCCAAGGAGCAATCCGGCTACATTCACCGGGGTCTTCGGGGACATAAGGAACCTGTTTGCCGATACAGTGGATGCGAAGGTGCGCGGTTTTGATGCGGGACACTTCTCCTTCAACGTGCCCGGCGGCCGCTGCGAGGCCTGCAAAGGCGCCGGTATCAAGGTGATAGAGATGAACTTCCTGCCCTCTGTGAACGTGGTCTGCGACGAGTGTCGCGGGCACAGGTACAAGGACGACACCCTGGCTGTCAAGTATAAGGGCAAGAATATCAACGACATACTGGAAATGCCTATATCGGAGGCCTATGAGTTCTTTAAGCCGGTTCCCAAGATTGCCCAGAAACTCGGGGCGATGGTGGACGTAGGCCTGGGATATGTGCATCTTGGCCAGAGCGCGGTTACGCTTTCCGGCGGAGAGAGCCAGCGCATGAAGCTTGCTGCGGAACTCTTCCGGAAGTCTACCGGCAATACGCTCTATATCCTGGATGAGCCCACGACGGGCCTTCATCCGGACGACATAAAAGTGCTGCTTGCAGTGCTGCAAAAACTTGTAGATCAAGGAAATACAGTTATAATTACGGAACATAACCTGGACGTGCTCAAGTCTGTGGATTACATTTTTGACCTTGGCCCGGATGGTGGCCGCGGAGGCGGAAGAATCGTGGCCCAGGGTACCCCGGAGGAGCTTTCCGCCAACCCGGACTCCGTTACAGGTCCGTTCCTTAAAGAGATACTGACATGGAAAAAGTAGAAATATTGTGTGAGAACCTTGGACGGAAGATATCCGTGCCCAAGGGAACCAGCCTGTGGGACGTAGCCAAAGAATTCTGTCCTACGGTAACAGACCCCAAGACAAAACGGGAATTCCCTGTACTTGCCGCCTATGTAGACCATAAGCTTAAGGAATTGACCTTCAGCGTCATGACCACATACAAGGTGGAGTTTTTGGGTTATTGTCATGCCGATGGCCGCCGCACTTACCTCCGCTCCCTCTGCTTCCTTTTGCAGAAGGTTGTCCGTGAGCAGTATCCCGCATGCACCCTTATCATAGACCATACGCTTCCCAGCGGAATGTATTGTGAGATTCTTGAGTCTCCCCATGGTAGGCCGATATCCTTGACTGAGGCACAGATTGCCGCCCTGGAGGCCCGTATGCGCGAGCTGACGGCCGGCCAGCACCTGTTCACAAAGGAAAGGAGCATGGCAGAGGACGCCCGGAGCATGTATCTTTCCCAGGGACAGCCGGACAAAGCCGCCCTTCTGGACAGCCTTGGCAAGTACACCTGCAATTTGTACGAGCTGGAAGGCTGCAAGGACTCCTTCCACGGCCCCCTGGTGCCGACTACGGACATTCTTACCAAGTTCGGCCTCACTCCCTTTGGCGACGGCTTCTGCCTTCAGCCCCCGGTGATCGGCAACTTCAACAAGCTTATGCCGATGCAGCGCCAGTCCAAGATTGCGGCCACCCTCAAGGAGTATTCCAACTGGTGCAACATTATAAAAATCAATGGCTTGGGCCAGTTGAACAGTGCGATACTTAACGGCCGCGCCAAGGACCTTATCAATATCTCCGAGGCTTTTGCCGCAAGGAAATATGCCGCCATCGCGGACGAAATCGAGCGCCGCGATGCCAAAATAGTCTTTATCGCCGGCCCTTCGTCCAGCGGAAAGACTTCTTCCTCTCTAAGAATTGCCCTCCAGTGCCGCGTGCTGGGACTCAATCCCAAGGTCATTGAACTTGACAATTATTTTGTAGACCGCGAGCATACTCCCAAGGACGAGAACGGGGAATACGACTTTGAATCCCTCTATGCAATGGACTTGGAACTGCTTAATTCACAGCTGCTTGCGCTGCTTGCAGGAGAAGAAGTGGAGATTCCCCGGTTCGACTTCAAGACCGGATCCCGCGTTGCCGGCGGCGGACGCAGGATGCGCCTGGAGGAAGGCGACGTCCTGATCGCCGAGGGCATCCATGCCCTGAACCCGGAAATGACACCCTCCGTGCCGCAGGACAAGATATTCCGCGTTTATGCATCGGCCCTGACATCCCTGAACATCGACGAAAACAACAATATTTCAACATCGGACAACCGTCTCCTGCGACGGATTATCCGCGACAACAGGGTCCGCGGCATCTCCCCGGAAGACACGATCCTTCGCTGGCACAGCGTCCGCCGCGGCGAATCCCGCAACATCTTCCCCTTCCAGGAAAACGCCGACGCCATCTTCAACTCCGCCCTCATTTTTGAGCTGCCGATGCTGAAGTATTACGCCACACCGCTCCTTCAGAGGATACATCCATGTTCCCCCGCCTATCCGGAAGCCGTACGCCTCCTGAAATTCCTCGGCTACATCGTCTCCCTCTCCCCTGAAGAAATCTCCGCCATCCCTCCCACTTCCATAATGAGAGAATTTATCGGCGGACAAACATTGTAAAATATTTTTTCTATATTTGTAGGAAAGCAAAGAAATCCTCGGGAAAATGCATATCGGAATAGCAGGAAATATCGGCAGCGGAAAGACCACACTCACGCGAAAACTGGCAGAATACTACGGCTGGACGCCCAAATACGAATCTGTTACATATAATCCCTATCTGGAAGATTATTACAAAGACATCGCCCGCTGGTCCTTCAACCTGGAAATCTATTTCCTGGAACAAAGGTTCGCCGACATCATAGACATCGCCAAAAGCAAGAAAGTCATAATCCAGGACAGGACAATCTTTGAAGGCGTTTACATCTTCGTGGCAAACAACTACGAAATGGGCAACCTCTCCAAAAGAGACTTCGAAACCTATATGCGCCTCTTCGAGATGATGATGTCCACCGTAAAGTACCCGGACCTCATGATATACCTCCGCTCCAGTGTCCCTCATCTGGTATCCCAAATCCAGAAACGCGGCCGCGACTATGAGCAGAGCATCGGCCTTGACTATCTGAAGGGACTAAACGACAAATACGAAAAATTCATCGGAGAAGACTACAAGGGCCACGTGCTTACAATTGATGCAGACAACCTGGACTTCGAAAACCGCCCGGAAGACTTCGCATTCATCACGGACAAAATAGATTCAGAACTCTTCGGCCTGTTTGGCAAAGAAGGCCTTTCAATAATGTAAACAAGTAAAAATCAATATATTATGCACATCGCGATAGCAGGAAACATCGGTAGTGGTAAAACTACGCTTACCAAGATGCTGGCGGCTCATTACGGATGGACGCCCAAATTTGAGTCTGTAGACTATAATCCTTATCTGGCAGACTTCTATGAGGATATGGAGCGCTGGTCCTTCAACCTTCAGGTCTACTTCCTTAACAAGCGCTTCAAGGACGTAGTGGATATTTCCAAGACCGATGACGTCATTATCCAGGACCGTACCATCTACGAGGACGCCCGCATTTTTGCGCCCAACCTCCATGCCATGGGCCTCATGTCCACACGTGACTTCGAGAATTATTCAGACCTCTTCGACCTGATGATGTCCCTGGTGAACCCGCCGGATCTGCTCATATACCTGCGAAGCACCATTCCCAACCTCGTTTCCCAGATCCAGAAACGCGGACGCGAGTATGAAAAGAGCATCCGCATTGACTATCTCACCGGCCTTAACGAGCGTTACGAGAACTGGATTGCAGATTACAAGGCAAACCTGCTTATCGTAGATGCAGACAAAATTAAATTCGGCAACAAACCGGAAGATTTCCAGCAGGTGACCGACATGATTGACGGTCAGATGTATGGACTCTTCCCTCAAAAATAATCCGCCATGAAAAAGTTTTTGCTTGTACTGGGACTCCTGATTGCCGGAGCCTTCGTTGCGCCGGCCCAAGTCCGCGAAATTTCTGACGATGATTGGGATAACTACAAAATTGTCCGTCCCGTTGTTATTGACTTTTATGCCGATTGGTGCGGCCCCTGCCGCAAACTGGCCCCGCATCTGGAGCGCCTGTCCGTGGAGTACAAAGGCCGCGTGGACTTCCTTCGTATCAATGTGGATAAAAACAAGGTTTGGGCCTCTGAGTACGGTGTTAAGTCTATTCCTTTCCTTCTCTGGGTTTACGATGTCAATGAGGATGATGAGATTGACTCAGTGGAAACCGTAGGCTATTTTGACTACGACAAGCTGAAAGAGCTCGTAGAAGGCCTGATTTCTGACTGGAACGCCGCCCATTAGCCAAACGTTCGTGGCAGCTAAGTAGCTGAGGGTACAAATGTATTTTGCGATGAAGCAAGTTATTGCTGGGCGGAGGCTTTGAGGTGACGGTTTTCCAGGAAAACAGCAACGCAAGCAGTAACAAAATAGAAAACAGTCTGGATAAACAGACCAGTCAGCTGAGTCTGGGCAGCCGTAAGGTCTCCGCCAGCACTGCTCATATTAATGTAAGCCTGCGCACCGAAAGTACTCGGGAAAATGTACGAGAACAACTTCCAGAACCCCGGGAAAGCACTGTACGGCCATGAAGAACCCGTAAGAAACAGGCAAATCGGCGACAAAAACAAGAACAAAACAAAAACCGTCTCCCTCTTGTTAATAAACGTACTCCAAGTCATACAGAAATACACGCAATCCGTCACATACAGAAGAATCAGCAGCAAAATATCAAAAAACTGTCCTCGCAGAGGCATCCCGAAGATAGCCGGCACAATAAAAGAAATATATATGCCAATACCCATGTAAATGAGCCAGTAAGCCCAGCCACGGCCAAGCACAGTCCTCATAATACCGTGAGTGTAGGGATTCTCCATCAGCGTAGCAAAACTCTTCTTCTGCTCCCTCATCGTACCAGCAAGAAGCGTCATACCATAGAACATCGTCTGCTGAATAATCACAAAAAGAATAGCAGCAAGAAGGAAAATACTGTAAGAGAAAGTAGCGTTGTAGGGATTATTCTCCTCGTAAGGAACAGCCTGCACCAGCGCCGAAGCCTCCTGCCCGGTAAAACCGGCGGCAGCGTAACGCTCCTTCTGAATCTGGGACAACTCGCTCAGCATCACGTGGTTAGCCGCCATAAGAGCATTCTTGTAATACAAGAAACTGCTCATATCGCAATAAACACTTACCGTAGCGGTTTCCATCCTTGCCAACTTCTGGCCAAAATCGTCCGGGAAGTAGAAAATACCATTCACCTTCCGCTCCTCAAGAAGCTGTCGGGCCTCCAGCATATCGGTACACCTGTAAGCAACCTCAACCTCCCTGGTGGCATCAACCTCCCGCGCAAAGCGGCGGCTCTCCGGGCATGCCGCCTTGTCCACAACGGCAACAGGAGTATCCTCCAAAAGACCGTTCAGGTAAACCACATTGTAAAGCAGCGGATAAATAAGGCCTGCAACAAAGAAAATAAGCAGCACGCCTCCGTCCTTGAATATAAGCTTCAGTTCCCGGACACCCATGTCAAGGACATCCTGGCACCAATCTCTTATGAATGAATACTTGAGCATGGCTGATTATTCTTTAGGATAATTCTGGTAAATATACGCCTTCTTGAGCCTTATCATAACGGCCAGCGGCAGGAACTGGAACAACAAAAGGTGAATAGCCTCCGGCCACCATGCGGCCGGGCCGGTGCCAAGGATAACCTCATGAGTGTAAATAATGAAGTAATGGCGCAGCGGGAAGGCCTGGGCGAGCCCCTGGATAGCCGGATGCATCGCCTCAATAGGCAATGTAAAGCCGGCAAAGGAGATGCCCAGGACACTGTAAAGCGCCCCGATACTGAGCGCCAGGCGCGGAACAGGCAGGCAGCCGATAATGAAAATTGCCACTGCCTCGCTTGCCAGTACCAGCAGGATAATCGCCGGGAACATATTCCAGACACTGCCCGCAATAGGGAAGTGAACCCAGTCGTAAAGCAGGAACACCAGCGACATACCGATGGCACTGAAAAGAGCCGTGTAAACCAGCAGTTTCCCGCCAAGAGCGGTAACAATCGAACCGCCTCCCGTACGCAGCAAATGACGGGAGGTACCGTACTTCAGCTCGCTGCCAAGAGCGTAAATAAGCAGGATGATGACTATCATTTCCAGAATCGCCGGAAGCATCATGTTGCTTATATAATAATTGTAGCTGGTGTATGGATTGCCGATCTGATGGGTATCGACCTGAATAGGTTTGATACGACCCATAATCTGGTCTTCATTCACTCCCTTGGCACGGAGCACCTTGCGCTGCACAGCTCCGTTGGTAAGGTTAATCATCGTCAGGATGTCCTTGTAGGCGAGGGAGCCTCCAAGGAAATACATCCCATTAAGATAATACGTGAACACCGGCTGGCGGCTTGCAGAGACATCGGCGTACATACCCTTTGGAATGACGCAGAAAGAAGTTATCTCCCCGCGCTGCATGGCCAGGCGAGCCTGGGCAAAGGTGTCAAACTTAACGGTCTTTCCCAGCTGAGTGGCATCCAGCTGCCTTGCGAACTGCCTTGACATGGACGAGTTGTCATTGTCTACAATGCCGATGGGAAGGTCATGGGGCAGGCCGTCACCAAAGAAGGTCAGAAAGAACACCGCGCTGAATGTAATGACGCCCACCGAGCCAAGGAAGTACACAGGACGTTTCTTGTGCACTTTTATCTCCCTGAGGGCTACTGCGCGGATATTTTTCCAGAAATTCATTACTCTGCGCCTTTAAGGATTGCGGACATTCCGGGACGGAGCCCCTGGACAGCCTCTGCCGGCACGGCCCTTACCTCGAAGGTCTTGGCGTCGTACATGGCAGTCTCTTTGGTGGCCTTCCATGTGGCGTAGGAATCCAGAACGGCTATATAGCTTACTGTCGCCTTAACTTCCTTGTTGTCAAGAGCCGGGATGGTAACTGTTACGGTTGCACCCTGGGTAAGTCCGTGCAGATAGTCCTCGCGGACATTGAAAGTAAACCACGCATCGCTAAGGTCTGTAACCGTCATGATAGGGGAGCCCGTACCTACAAGTTCTCCTGTCTTGGGGAACACCTCGGAAACAATACCGTCGGCGGGAGAAGTAAGGAATAGCTCTCCAAGATAGCCTTCAACCTCCTGAAGGGCGCCGTTAGCCCTCTGTACAAGAGCCTCGGCGGCAGCCTTGTCCTCTGAGCGGGCACCGGCCACGGCCATGTCGTACTGGCTCTTGGCGGCCTTCGCCTGGGCTACGGAAGCATCGTAGCGGGCCTTGGTCTCGTCGAACTTCTGGGCGGAAACAACCTTCTGGTCGTAGAGTTTCTGGATACGCTCGAAGCTCTTGCGCATTACATCCTCCTGTACCAGAGCCTGCTGCCAGAGCTCGTATGCGCCCGTAATCTGCTCCTGGCGTGCGCCGTTCGCAGCCTTGCTCTGCTGCGCCTTCGCGGCTGCAACCGCCCCGCGGGCCTGGGCCAGCTTGGCGCGGACCTCCGGGGAATCGATGCTTACTACGGTGTCACCCTTGTGAACAGCCTGTCCCTCACGGACATAAAGCTCTTCTATACGACCCGGAACCTTTCCGGAAACGCGGTACTCGCTGGCCTCTACCTCTCCCTGAATAACCAGGGCCTTAGGCTTAGATACGATGTAACCGATTATTGCAATTACGAAAATGATGGCGATGAGGACTATTATTCCTACTGCCAGATTGGCTTGATTCTTTTTCTGTGCCATATCTATTTTTACTTTTTTGTCCGATGTTTGATTAATAAGCGGCTCCCTGTGCCTGACGAAGGGCCAAAGTGTTGATTTGCAGTTCGATGCCTGCGTCTATAACGTCCGATTTTGCCTTGAGCCATGCGCTCTGCGCAGCCAGGGCTACGTTTGTAGTGATTACGCCTTCTTCAAAGCCGATGCTGGCCTGGCGCATATTCTCCTCTGCGCTGGTAAGTGCGCTCTCTGCCATGTTAAGCTTGTCCAGGGCCTCTTTCTGCTGCTTCTGCAACTGGCTTACCTGAAGGGTAACCATCTCCTTGGCGTCCTGGAGCTGAAGCTTGTACAGCGTTGCCTCCGCCTTTGCCTTGCGGGTCTTGTTCAGGTGCTCGAATCCGTGGAAAATAGGGATGTTAACCATAAGCCCGGCGTTCAGCATTCCGCCCCACTCCTTGTTGAATCCGTTGTAAGGGTTGGGATTGGAAACCACATAGTTGACGGTGAGCGCAACGTGCGGAAGCATGTCTGCGCGAACAACCTTCACCTTGTTGTCGTAAATCTTTCCTGCAATTTCAAGGCTCTTGATCTCCGGGCGGGCGGCAAAGACCTCGTCCATGGATTTGTCCGTAGGGAGGACAGGGCGGGAAACCTCTTCCGACAGCTCGTCGCTGAGCAGGATGTCGCTGTCCAGCGGCAGGCCTATCTGCTTGCAAAGCAGCATCTTGGCCAGGGAAAGACCGTTTTTGGCCTTGTTCAGGAGCATATCGGCCTCATTGGCCTTGACCTTGACCTGGAGAACATCGGAACCGGTGTATACACCTTCGTCGGCGGCAATCTGCGCATCGCGTTCCATCTTGTGAAGCAGGTCTGCATAGGTCTCTGCGGTGCGCTCCTTTGCGGCGATGGAAACTATCTGCCAATAGGATTTGTCCACCTCTGAGATGAGCTGGCGCTGTGAGATGTCATATTTGCTCTTGGAAAGTTCCTCTGCCAGGGCTGCGATTTTGTTTGCGGCGATGATTTTGCCGCCCATGAAGATGGGCTGCTGGAGAGAGATGGCGCCAACGAACATGTTTTCAATGTCTACGTGGAAGGATTTGTCTATTTCCTGTCCCAGTGCGCCGATGGTGCCTGCAATGTCCGTCTGTCCCAGCTGTGACATGACAAGCTGCCACATGGGGCTTGACATGAATTCCTGTGCGAGGGCGGGATTGCTTATTATCGCCTGCTGAAGGCTCTGGAGTGTGGTGTTAAGTTTGTCTCCCACGGTGGTTCCAAGGCCACTCAGCTTTGCGGACATGTCGTTGTTAATCAGGGCGATGTCCTGGTTGTTGTGCAGGTAAGCTCCCGTTGCCGAAATGTTGGGGAAGTAGTTTGCCAGAGCGATTTTACGGTCGTATCCGGCCATTTCTATGCGTGTCTGAGCCTGTTTCAGCTCTACGTTGCTCTCCAGGGCCATGCGCCGGCAGTCTTCCAGGGACAGTTTCTGTTGTGCGGACAGAACTGTGGACCCGCAGATTAAGCCGGCCGCTCCGGCCAGAATCATCAATAATCTTTTCATATATTTTCTTTAACTCGTAAATATGCCGCAAAAAGTGGGCCGAATTGCTTGTTTCAAATACAATTCTTATCTTTGAAATGTTTTAGTTGCTTATGAAGAATATTTCCGCCCCCTTTGTACTCAGGGAACTGAATACTATCGGCTATAAAGAAGCCCCGAATGAACCTGCCCGTTCCTTCGCGCAATGGTCTTTCCTGTATCTGATTTCCGGGGAAGTATTGACCTATACGGCCGGCAAGTCAGTCCTGTGCGGCGCCCATGACATTCTTCTGGTCCCTCCCGGAACGGAATTCCGTGTCCGGTGGTACAAGGACAGTATAGGCTATACCGGCGGCTTCGACGAGTCCATGCTCAAGGACCGGAGCCTGCCTTTGTTGAGGCTCTCCGGCCCGCGGAAGGTGAAAATCTCCTATTCCGACGAAGTCTTTGCCGATGAACTTATGGCTGCGCTCTCAAGGCATTTGCAGGTGACGGAGATAGCCGCATCCTGCATAGACCTGCTTCTGAGCATGCTTCAGCCGGTGGAAGAATCCGGCAGTACGATTTGCAGGGTGTTCCTGGACACTGTCTTCAGCGGCGCCCCTGTTACGGGAGGCCCCGGGGCCTATGCGGCCGGACAGGGCATCAGGGAAGCGGATCTGAACCGGGCCCTGAAGGAGGAAACAGGCCGTACCGCGGGCGACTGGATTATGATTGCCCGCCTGACCCTTGCCAAGCAGTTCCTGCGGGATCCGTCCTTGTCCATGGCAGAAGTTTGCGAAAGAATCGGGCTTGACGATCAGTCCTATTTTGCCAGGTTTTTCCGCAAATGTGAGGGTGTAACGCCAACCGCTTACCGGAAGGCTGTTTTCAAAAAGTCCTAAAATATCGTAAATAATCCTACTGCAACCGGATAAAATAGTGTAGTTTTGCAGCGTTATGAGTATTCTTGCTGCAATATGTCTGGCGTGCACACTGACATCCGGCCCCGGGGACGGTGACAGGACTGACACTTTGTCGGCCTCTGTTGTCACGGTGTCCAAGTTGAATGCGGTATTGCAAAAGGCATCGGCGCCGGTTGTGTCAATATCGGGCCATGACATTGAGCAAAAGAGACTTAACAGTCCCAAAACCCTGACGTCGCTAATCCCCAACCTTCATATTCCGGAATACGGCTCTGCCATGACTTCTACCATCTATGCCCGCGGACTGGGCTCAAGGATGGAGAATCCGTCAATAGGACTTTATGTCGATGAGATCCCGGTGCTGGACAAGAATATGTTCGACACTGACTTCCTGGATGTAGAGAGGGTGGATTACATTAGCGGCCCGCAGGGCACGCTGTTCGGCAGGAATGCCATGGCTGGAGTTCTTTCCGTGGGAACCAAATCACCGTCGGCCTTGTCTGGCGGGGGTATGGCTTCAGTGAGCTACGGAACAGGAGGAACCGTTGATGCAGCGGCCATGTGGCAGGGAGAAAAGGTGGTGGTTTCTGCCAGGGCTTTTCATACAAACGGCTTATACACAAATACTTACAATGGAGATAAAATAGACGGAGGAAGCGGCCTTTCTTTCCGGTTGAAATATCGGCCTTCCCGGTCCGGGGGCCGCTCTTCTGACTATTCCCTTTGGGTGTCCTACCTGAACCAGGGCGGCTGGCCGTACCGTCTGTATGACGGTGGCGATGCGGCCCCTGTGGCTTACAACGACGACTGCAATTACCGCCGTCTTTCCGTTTTGGCCGGGGCAGCGGAAGGAGTCAAGGTAGGACGGCATGACCTCAAGAGCATCCTTTCCTTGCAGATTCTTGGGGACAGGATGAACCTGGACCAGGATTTTACGCCCTTGCGGATGTTTACCCTTGAACAAAGGCAGAGGCAAGTAGCTGTTACAGAGGAACTTATATTCCGGCCCTCAGTTGACGTAAGCTGGTGGGATTCCCAGAGCGGCCTCTTTCTTTTTGGCAAGTACAACCGGATGCACGCCCCTGTCCATTTTTTTGAGGACGGCATAGAAAACCTTATCCTGGGCAATGCAAATGCCCATATTCCGCCGTCGATAGGCCGGCTGGATTTTCAGGAGGATGACTTTGTGATAGGCAGCGATTTTGACCTTTTCTACCTGAACGCCGCCCTCTATCACGAGTCCTGGTTCACCTTCGGGAAATGGCGCTTTACCGCAGGGCTGCGCGCGGACTTTGAGTACCAGCATATGTCGTACGACAGCAATTCGCTGATTCACTTTGCCTTGCTGCCAAGGATGGCGGAATACCGTGAACTGGAGACTGTTTTCAAGGGCTCGACTCATAATTCCTGGCTTCAGATAGTACCCAAGGCGGCTGTCCGTTATGGCGGGGAGAGGGATTATGCGTTCGCATCGGTGTCAAAAGGTTTCAGGGCCGGAGGCTTCAATACACAGATTTTCTCCGATATCCTTCAGGGACAGATGACATCGGACCTTATGAACAGCATGGGAGTGCACGTAGACGGGATGGGGGAGAGCCAGGATGTAAAGACCACGGCTTATAAACCGGAGGAAAGCTGGAACTTTGAGCTTGGCGGAAGGACTTCCTTCACTGCCGGGGAGCAGGTGTTCGTCCTGGCGGCATCGGTCTTTGACATAGAGTGCAGGAACCAGCAGATAACGGTTTTTCCTCCCGGGAAAAACACTGGAAGAATGATGACAAACGCCGGACGCTCACGCAGTTACGGGGCCGAAGTCTCCGCCTCCTGGGCGTGGAACGGCTGGCGGGCAGACCTTCGCGGGGGCTATACCCACGTAACCTTCACAAGGTACAACGACAACCTGAACGACTACGGCGGAAAGCTTATTCCCTACGTGCCTTCGGCCACATGGCATGTTTCAGCCGGAAGGCGGATAGACATCGGCGCGGGATCATTCCGGGGCGTGGAACTGTCGGCATCGGCAACGGGAACGGGAAAAATTTATTGGAACGAGGATAATTCCCTGAATCAGGGAGCCTACACTTTATTTGGGGCCGATGTTGCCATGATATTTGATAAATTTGATATATTTGCACATTGTACCAACCTCGCGGACAAAGACTACAGCGTATTCTGTTTCAAGTCTGTGGGCAATACGTTTTTGCAGAAGGGCCGCCCGCGCTGCCTGACTGCCGGATTAAGAATAAAATTTTAAAGTATCGATATGAAAAAGTTTTTTGCAATCATTGCGGCAGCGCTGCTGCTTGTTTCCTGCGGAAGTGATTCAAAGGAGGAGACAAAACCCTTGCCTTCCGGCACCACAGAGTACAAAGGTAATCTGATTGTTACATTCCAGGGAGAAAACTATACGACGGAAAATGTTGTCCTCACTTTCAAATACAAGAGTGAGACCGGCACCGCCGATATCCTCTTCAACCAGGTCAAGTTCGTTCCCCAGATGCCTGTAACCCTCGATATCATTGTCCCCGGGGCAAGAGTTACCAGGGTAGGCGGTCTTTACGCTGTCAGCGGAACCGGAATTGAGCCCACTGCAGGCGGCCTTCCTTACGAGGATTATATGGTTACAGACCTCATCGGCCAGTGGGACGGAGAGGCTCTGGATATATCCCTTAACTTCGGTTCTTACCCTACACGTTTTGTCGGAGAACTGATAAAATAGTTTTAAGTAATATAAATTCCTAAGGGGCATTTTGCGTTTTTTTATTAAAAAATTGCGCAGAA
>OMVB01000113.1 GCA_900314395.1 uncultured Prevotellaceae bacterium
AAGATACAGCGCCTGCAACACCTCGGCAAATCTTTGCAAGGCTTGCAAGAATTTGCAGGGCACTTTTAACCGCCGTAACTTTGCACATGGAAAGGCCGGAATAAGACACTCCGGAACTAAACCACATAAAACAATAATACCTATGCTTGAAAGAATAACATTACCCATACTGAACAGCATCCTCCACTGCACCCTGGAAGACGATATCTATCTGGATGAGAAGTCCTTCTCGCTTCTTCTGGAAATCCAGAAAACACTGTCCGTTTTCGAGCCGATAGACGATGACGAAGCCCGTAAAATTTGGCTGGAGATTCCACGCGGTACAGCCGCCGAATTGAAGGCATTTGATGACGAGCGCTCCTGGTACGACAGCAGTGAGGAAGACAATCTGGCCGAGTATCAAGAAGCTCTGGAGAGCGAGTTCCCCTATGAGAAAGAATGGTTCTTTCTGGTTACTACTACCTATCGTGAATATACCTTCCTGAAGATATCAGACCGTGACCACCGTTACGTCATCCTCACCAACAGGACCTTCCACGAAAACGCTCAGCCACAAGATATGTGCTGGTTTCTGGAACCGCTGCTACTACTTGTAAAAGACAAAGTGGCCACCATCGAAAAAGATGTGGACTCCTACAACCGTTCTATAGAGGATAACCTACCCTATCGGCAACGCTCCGGCCTCATCAAAAGCAAGGACCTGAACAGGATTATCCCACAGCGCAAGCTGAAAGTCAAGAACAAGAGACGCTGCATTCAGGTAATGAAAGAGCTGATTAGAAGAAAGCAGGTCTATGAATCCGTAGGAGATGGCGCCACTGCTGATTGGGAAGCGCTGGGAGTTCCCGCTCCGCTTGATACCATGTCCATACGCACCTTTTGCAAATACTACCGAATTGCCGATATCGCATGCTGGTCCAAGCCCGGAAAGAAACGCGCCAGGGAGCAAGTCGATGATATAGAATACTATCAGCACAGCCTTCATGGCCTACTGGAGGAATATGACCTCAACAGCGAAAAAGACTTTATGTCTTTCGCCAAAGACCACTACGGTGAGTTGGGCCTGTCAAGGATGAACGTAAGGGCCAGCCGCTATTATGCAGGAGGCAAATGGCTCATCACCTTTGGCATCAGCTATTCCGCCCACGATGAAATAGGGCTGAAGATAGCTCTTGCGCTCCATCAGACAGGTGCCCCGTTTATATTCTACGATGCCGAGAACCTCCTCCACATCCTTGAAGAAACCGGTACGGTCCGTATCTCCCCCTTCACCTTCCATGATTACCTGAAGGGTGGCGACGACGAGGGCATCATCGACCTGCCGCATGTGGAGGACTGCGATAAAGAAGGCGAACTCGCCCGCGCCCAGTACGATGAAATCGTGCAGCTGGCGCAATGGGAGCCTGATATTCCCGTCAAGTTGGACAACATCATCCCACTCGACGATCCAGTTTACGACCTGATTCGAGAGGCAGCAGACGTCCCGATGACCCTCAGCGAAATCCGGCATCAAATAGAACAGAAATACAGCACCTACCTGTCTGTAATTGAAGAAGACAGATACAGCGGCTACTATTACATCCCGCCAGAGAGAAGAGGACGCCGGTCAGCCTATCAGAGCAAGGATTATTATCCCACCTTCAACGAGGCCATGAGAGCGCTGATCCTAGAGATGAGGAGCCTAAAGATGAAGAAAAAGACAAATCAAAAAACAAAGCAATCTTCGATGTGAAACACATAATCCCAACGCCGGTTATGGGAAACCATATGCCGGGCTTCGGGATGAATCTGTAAGAAGGTCTTGGAAGTGGTTTTGCGGTAAAGATCCGCAAAGATGGAGAGCATCTTAATCTCAGCCCGCATATTGTTGGCATAGCGGACAGCACCATCCTCAGACATCATTTGCAATAGGAAGGTACGGAGATTGGCCATGTCCTGCAGAGCTCCATGGCCGATTCGGACCTCATAGATTCGCATAGTCCTGGCGTACCTTCTCAATCAGCTCATCGAAGTACTCGTCAACCGATACGGTACTTACCATCACGCGCTCACGGGTAGAGACACCACCATAAGCCACCGCCGGTTCTTCCAGCAGCTGTGGCTTTACTTCCGTCTTTGGATATCTCTTTGCCATAACCATTTGTTCTCTCATAGGCAAAAATAGCAATTATCGTCCAACAATGCAAACCATTTCGATTCTGGAGCAAATATCGGCACATAAATCCACCCAATCAAACGATTTCAAGCTTGAAATCGTTTGGAGATGTCGATTGTTTTTCCAATATAATTATTTCTTTGATTTCCAAATCTTTGCAAACATTGCAAGGATTTGCATGGCACTTTTAACCGCCGTAACTTTGCACTCGAATTAGCGGGGTGATGCAGCGGTTAGCAGAAGAGTTTCATAAGCTCTTAGTCGCTGGTTCGAATCCAGCCCCCGCTACCAACATTTAATATGATTATTATGGCACAGGAAAAGATGAACGTTACGCTGGCAAAAGCCGAGCACGAACGGGCGGTTTACTCCGAATCGCTCCGAAAACAAGGAGAATTCTTTAAACGCAATCCTTCTTCCTTCAGGGGAGAGAAGAAGACCTTCCATGCCGCAGAGGGACAGCTGGAAGACCCTACCAAAATGGGCCACACAGTAGTGGCAACAACGGTATCGGAAGAAATCAAAAGGCTGGTAGATGCGGCCCTGCTCCCCTACCTCAGGGACCAGTTTGCCATCGAGGCCACCAATGCCGCCGGCTCGGCAAGGGTGCCGTTCATCGTGGACGGGCTCAACCTAGGCAGTTTATCGGCCACGGAACTGCTCCGCCTCAAGAACCTACTCACCGACGAGAACTTGAAGAACCTCGTCGCCAACATCCCCGTCCGCTCCGATTCCGAAATCTGGAAGGCCAGTGCCAACGAGGACTACGAGGGCAGGGACGATGTCTTCGAGACGCCACGCCTGGAAGGCGACAGCTTCACCACCATCACCGACACGGAAATCCTGCTCGACCCCAACATCGACAAGGAGCACATACCCTCCAGCTATCGGCCTATCACCAAGGAAGTTAAGACCACCATCAAACGGGGCTCTTACACCTCCCAGAAGTTCTCCGGAGAATGGACGCTGCGGCAGAAGAACCTCGTTCAGGAACGCATCAGCAAACTACTGAGCGCAGTCATCGAAGCCACCAAAACCGTCAACGATACGCCCACAATGGAACCGAATCTGGCGGCAGATAAGCTTCTGAATTATATCTTCTACGGGGTCTGATGACCCCGCTTGGCAGATAGCATCAGCATTATGTATCAGCTTTATCGGCATCTCCCCCCGGGAATCATCCCAATCTGGATGCCATTAGCCTTAGCATCGTGCCAAAGCATCTGCATCATGGTTCAAAGCACAGGCTCTTCGGAGGTTAAGTGTTTCGACAAGAGAGCCCAAGGTTGCAGGTTCAAGTCCTGCATCCGCCTCTAAATCAAATGAATTCACGGCGGATTAGATCAAATGGTAGATCATGGGCTATAAAGCATCAGCTTGAAATACTCCGAATCCTGTCGGCCAACCTGGGGGCCGGGAAAGAAGGATAAGACACCCGGTCCAGGCCGCGTACCTTAGTGGTAAAGGACAACACTGCAAATGTCGAAATCGTGGGTTCGAATCCCACCGCGGCCACAAAATAAAAAAAAGGACAGATATGAACTATTAAAATCAAAGTCCAAACACACTCCTCAACAACTCCCTAAACTCCGGCATGCCCATCACGGCAACTCCCTGCCCGCGCATCATATTCTTTCCATCCACGGGACCCTTTTCCACTTCGCTGACAAAAGCCCACAAGCGTTCCTTGATGGTGTCGTTTACCTCAAACCGCTCGCTGCCGTCAAACACGTATGCCAGACGGTAGGCGTAACCCGCTCATCATCGCTGTCCTTGTAACAAAGGGCCAGCGACAGCGCATCTACCATGCCGTCCTTTGCCAGCAATGCCGGATTGTATTTCAACAGTTTTACCCTGTACTTACCTTCAACAGGATTGAACGTTCCGCTACTTTTGAGCCGCTTGATGGTATCGTCATTCTTGAATACAGCAAACGCCTCACCGGAGAAATCTGCCATAAAGGTATATTCCGCCAATGCCTTGTCATACGTCACGAAACGGAGCGTCTGAGGAATCTGTTCCATACTGTCGCAATACAATACCTCCTGAACGGGGCTTGCCAACCACGGGTATGCCATGTCCCAGATTTCCTCTTTCCCGATGAAATGCAAATACTTGCCGCTGTTATCGCCCTCCAATGTGCAGTCTCCGGCGAGCTCCAGTTCCTTGGCAGCACTGGAGACCGTCTTCACGCTATATGGGAACTTCTTGGCAATCTCAGAAATTATCATCCCGTCAAGGGGTTCTTTCTGTAGGTGTGTCAACAGCAGCACCTGTGCGGCAGGCGAAAAAAAATGTTTCTCATTCGTGACAGCCTTGTCGAGTCCCCTCTCCGTCAGCAATGCACCCAGAAACGGCAGATACGCCTGCTTGCCGGGCACGACGAAACAGGTTCTGCCTGCTATCAGCGCACGACGCCTTACGGTGTCTATGTTCTCCAGCACGAGAACCACCCGTCTGCCCGTCAGATTGCAAATATCGCCTACCCGCTTTGCCAACGTGGAGCCATCCGGCATTTCTCCCACCGCCATCAGCAGACACTTCTCAGTATCGATGATGCCTTCCGGCTGTCCGGCATTGTTCTGAATAGCACACGTAACACCAAATACAGCATGAAGGTATTCTACTGCCATTTCAATCAGTTTAAATCCTTTCCTTTTCATAAAGCACTTCTTTTCCAAGTGCAGAAATAAGAAAAAGAATATGTTTTACCAATTAATAAATGTTTTACCATTATAAGGTAAATCATTCTTGACTTTGGTAAAACCGGGAAGATTGTCACCTCACTTATCCCCTGTAATTACGGTGACAGGAAAATAATCATTGCATCCGCCAGTTTATCAGGCTGCATTCTATACCTAAGCAGATCTGTGAAGAAATCATATGACACAAGGTCATCTTCCGTATTGGTTTTTGCCGAAGAAGAATCTATCATCACAACAGATGCATGAACAGGATAGAAACTCTTATTCCCATCAATGACCAAGGGATAAGCGTAATACGCATAGCTAAAGCCAAGATCGGATTCCTGATACAAGTATGAGGGCTTATCTTGAGCAAGATGATAAGCTTCATCCATTGTTTTGCCCTTAAGCATCTCGCTGATCTTATCAATCTCATGAGATTCTCTCTCATTTATCCCGACTAGCGCATAGTAGGCTTTTATCGTTGCAATGACATCATCTCCTTTCAAAGAATCTGACAGATAGATAAACAGATAGTTTTCATCTTCTTCGTAATCATAAATCTCCGGAAACAATTGACTAATGATTGCCTGTTTCATTTCCGAAAACGGCTTCCGTTTCCAGAAACGCCGCTCAAATTGTCGTTCAATTTCCGTTTTTGAAAAACGATACTGGAATACAATACCAGTGCTGATGTAACGTCCCATAACAGTTTTATTTTTGTTAATGCAAAGGTAAGCCTCCAAAACCGCCCCTGCAAATCGTTGCAAGGTTTGCAAAGATTTGCAGGCCGTGTTGGGAAGGACGATATTTGCAGAAACAGAAACAACCATGGAAATCAAAGCACACGACACATTCTGGCAGCGGCGGAAACTCCGCGGTCATGGCCTGCAGCCCATACTTATGGAAGTGCTGGAGGTGGAAGAAGTCATCGGTACGCACAACATCTGCAAAGTCCGCTGGCATATCCTCGGCAAGGATTCCGTCTCAACGTCCGTTTTCCCGATGATGGCTATCACAGAAGGGCATTTTGCCGACTTTGTCCCCATCCCCCGAGAGTTATTGCTCAAAGCCATGGACATCCTGAACATCACTTCCATCGAGTATCCGACACGCAAGCGGAAGATCCTAAGACTTATGAAAGAATATCAGTATACCGACGATGAACCGTGGGGCTCAACACAACAAATTTAACCCCTACGGCTGGAACGTCCTTAAGCGCCTGGGAGCGGAGTTTTGCATATTGCCTAATTGGCCGGAATACTAACATTAATACAACGACTATGAGCGGAGGAGCATTTGACTACCGGCAATACCACATCGAAGAGATTGCCGATGATATTGAGCGAGCGATCATCGAGGCGGGACGAGAAATCCCCAAGGAGGTCTATAACCGTTGGTATGGGCGATCCTCTGATGATTCAGACAGGACCTATCCAACCTACGAGCGAAAAACAATCGACATCATGAAGCGGGCCGTTTACGTGCTTCGCATGGCATACATCTATGCGAAACGCGTGGACTGGATGCTCTCTGGCGACGATGGTGAAGATGACCTCGTAATTCGCTTGCAAGAAGAACTTCAGGCACTCAAAGCCAAGTACCCCAGCGGCAAATACACCTTCAAGGAGAAAGACGTCTACTTCGACAAAGAATGCGATTGATATATGTTAAAAAGTGAGGAGTAGCCATTCCCGGCTACACCCTCACAAGCGCCTAGCTTCAGTTCCCATAACAGTTCTCCTTAAACCAGCATCCCCCTATACAGCGAAGGCGATTCTTTTTTCCGCAGGAGCACGCACAGGTGATCCTCGTCCTCATAACGCGGGTGCATCACAAAAAAGCCGTCGGCGTCCGGCTCCCGGACAATCGTACCCAGTGAGGTGGCCGAATCCTTCCACAAAGAGGACGAAGTGGACGTCATCGAACGCTGGCAAACATACTCAAACTCCTCACTCAGAAGGTCTTCCGCATCCTTCTTTCCGTCGGCCGACTCCCATTTATTCATCCATTCAAGCAAGGATGTAAAGCCGCCTTCCGCCATCTTTTCCTTTACGAATGAGAGCACCTCTCCCTTGGATTCGTAGCTCTCCAGATGGAAAAACTCCAGGATTTCGTACGCGAACTTGGCCACCGGGATATTCAGGCACGGCGTCTCCGGTAGCGCACCGT
>OMVB01000112.1 GCA_900314395.1 uncultured Prevotellaceae bacterium
CCCTGGAAATAACTCCCCTCTGTCCTTCTGAGCGCACTTCTTGTCATTCTGAGCGAAGCGAAGAATCTACAATCCAGATAGACTACCCCTCCGGCCAGTACTGGGAACCGGAAAAAGACCTCGTCTGGAAGGCATACCAGCTCCTTAAGGCAGACTTTGACCTGCCGCCCGTGCAGATCCGCCTCACCAAAACCTCGCCTGTCGGGGCAGGCCTCGGCGGAGGTTCCGCCGATGCAGCCTTCGCCCTCAGGATGCTCTCCGAGCTCTTCGGGCTGCAGCTGCCCGCCGCCTCGCTGGCCGGCTACGCCGCCCGGCTCGGCAGCGACTGCCCCTTCTTCATCTACAACACCCCCATGATGGGAACCGGGCGTGGGGAAATCCTCACTCCCTTCGACCTGGACTCCGTCCTTGGTCCTGAATACGAGATTCGCGTAGTAGTTCCGCAGGATATCCATGTTTCCACCGCCGACGCCTACCGCGGCATCGTCCCTCGGAACGTCAGGAAACCCGCCATGGAGCCCCTTCCTCTGGAAGAGGTGCTCCGCAGCCCTGTAGGCCTGTGGAGGGACAGCCTCGTAAACGACTTCGAGGCCACGGTATTCTCCAAATACCCTGCCCTCGAAGCACTCAAAAACGATCTTTATGAAAAAGGCGCCGTCTACGCCAGCATGTCCGGCTCCGGCAGCGCCCTGTTCGGTATTTTCAGGAAATAATTACCTTCCGGTTCCTCCGGTAACCCCGCCTGTAGCCTGGCTGGCAGCATCGCCGGACGGTTTCTCCATAACATCGTCGTTCCGGATACTCCTGCTGGCTTTCTTTACGCGTGCGGAAGAACTCTGGCCAAAACTCCAGCTTAGGGAAACCAGAACCTGGCGTATAGGAACCATCACATTCGAGTGAGAAGAGTAGCCTGTGCCTTCGTTATGTATCTGGAACTTCATTTCGCGGCCTTTTCCTATGTGCGAAACACCGGTCACCCCGATAGAAAGACGATCGTCCAGGAAGGTCTTGGTAACGCCCAGGGTCATTCCCTTTACGCCGGACATCCAGCCCTGAAGAGTGTAGTTTTTAGGCGTCAGGAACAGGTTCTCCGACAGCCTTAAATCCCAGAAAATGGTCTGCTGGGCGCCTGCGAACACGTTCCAGGTCCAGTATTTATTGCTGTAACCAAGCTCCGAGCTGCGGTCGTTGTTGTGGGACAGGCCGGCGTTCATATAGATGCGGCTTGTCTTTCCAAGGTTCATGTTCGCAAAGAGGTTCAGCCTGGTGGCATTGCTCTTAAGGATGTTTCCATAAGTGGTGTAAAGCACTCCGTTTTCCGTAAATGTGTATTCGGAAATACCTTCGTGGGCAATGTTGTGTCCAAGGGTTGCGCTAAGCATTATAAAGGGAGTGTAGAAGTTATACACAAGGGAGAAGTTGTGGCTCTTGGCAACATCCAGGTTCGGGTTTCCGTAAGAAATATGGGTAGGATCGGATGTGTTCACGAAAGGATTAAGGTAGCTGATGCCGGGACGGCTTATGCGCACATTGTAGCTGAGCCCTATGTTCTGGGTCATTCCAAGGCTGTACTGGAGGCTGGCCATGGGAACAAAGGCGCCGTAGCTGGTAGAGAAGTCCTGGCCCTGTCCTTTCTTGTAAGTAACATCCTGCCAGGTATATTCATAACGGCCTCCGGCCTTGAAGCCAATCTTGCCGAATGTGTTGCTGTACTCTGCGTATGCTGCCCCTATCTTGTTGGTATATTCGTAGTCTACGCTGCTGTCGTTGTCAAGCGCAAAGCCTCCGGCTCCGCTGCTCCTCAGGAACAGGTTTTCTACGGAAGTATTGTCCCGGAAGATAAACTTCAGACCTGTGGAAAGCGTACCTGCTTTATTGCCAAGACCTGTTGTAAAGTCTGCCTGGAAGGTATGCTCGTCGGAATGAGTTTTGCCGTCAATCTTCCTGGACGGGGTCCAAGGTCTTTCCGGAGTATAAATACCTGTGTCCTTGTTTTTTCCGGGATTGAAGCTTCCCTTGTATGAGAGGGTGAAGGTCTTTCCGGGAGCGTTTGCAAACTTATGCTGCCAGTCCGCACCTATGTTGAAATCTGCAGAGCTGTTGCTGGTCTCGTTATCCCTTATGTATTCAGTCGCCAGATCGCTTAAGGAAGGTCCGGTCATGTAGTCCGTATTGGTATTACTCTTGCCTGAATAGAAGAAGCCCCCTGCGTTCAGTGATATAAGGTTCAGGGTATCAGGCTCGTAACTGGCCTGAAGGTCTCCCCACCCGAAGTTTCCTTTCTGTTTGCTCTCTGCCGCATTCCTGATGTAGTTGCCGGCGTAAATATCCGTCTCACTCTTCATTTTCTGGCCATAGTTCTTGCCGAAGCTGGCGCTCACGCTGAAGGAGAACTTGCCCCTTTGCATAGTGAGCATTCCGCCGATATTGGTGTTCTGGGTTCCTGCATTTATGTTCAGGTTGCCGTACTGCCCGTCTGCTACGGAGCTTCCGCCGGCACCCTCAATCTTGGAGGTAACAAGGTTCAGTACGCCTCCAACACCCTCTGCGTCGTATTTTACGCCGGGGTTTGTAACCACCTCAATATCCTTTATAGAGCTTGCGGGCATCATTTTGAACACCGACGATGCGTTCTTGGTAAGCATCTGGTTGGGTTTTCCATCCACGGTGACAAGGAAGGAACTGCTGCCGTTCACGGTGATATTGTCCTGGGCGTCAACTGTCACCATCGGCACTTTGCGAAGCATGTCAAGGACGGTGGAAGTCTTGCTGTCGGTGTCCTCGGACACGTTGTAAGTCATTTTGTCCACCTCCATCTTCACCAGAATCTTCTGCGCGGTGACAGATGCGGCATCCAGCTGGTTGGCATCGTTCTCCATTAGGAACTCGCCAAGGTCAAGGTCGGTCTGGCCAAGCTGGAAGGTCTTTTCTATGTTCTTGCGGCCAAGGTTGCTGATCAGGATACGGTACTCTTTGCCGCCCTTTAGCTTCTGGGAGAAGGTTCCGTTTTCATCGGCAGAAGTGAAAGCGACAGCTTTTCCCGCCGACGGGTCTATAAACTGGACGATGGCGCCAATTTCTCCTTCCCTGGATTCGCTGTCCAGGATGACACCTTTCACTGTAGTCTGCGCTGCCGCTCCGATAACTGAAAGAGAGAGCAACAAGGTATATAAATACTTCATTGTCAATTTGTTCCGACTCCTTAACCGGGTTTTATTGTTTATTAAATACCGATGTGTCCAGGCCAAGCAGGGCCAGGCGTTCAAGGATTGCGGGTACATCCTTTTCCAGGAAGTCCGCCCTTTGCTGCGCAAGGACTTTCTCCCGCGCATCCGGGGCGATGAAATAGCCGATGCCCCTTTTGTTGAATACTATACCTTCACCCAGAAGCTTGTCATAAGACCTCATCATTGTGTTGGGGTTTACTCCAAGTTCTGCGCCATATTCCCGGACCGATGGTATCCTGTCCTCGCTGCCAAGCTCTCCGGAGAGGATTCGGTCACAGATACTGTCGGCGATCTGAAGATATATGGGTTTATCTGAGTTGAAGTCCATTAGTGCTGAATTTTATTTAGTCTGATATAAATGAAGGCGGTGATAGCAAGGATGGCCGCCACCATGATAATTTCCCATCCGAAGAAGAAATTGTCCAAAACGTTGGGGCCTCTCTCTATATAGTTGGTATAGTCCAGCTGGCCGACTACTGCGGAAAGCACGCTTGACATTATTGTTCCTGTAACAAAGCTTATCAGCAGTCCCCAAAGAATCTTGAAGCGTTTGAAAACCATTCCGCAAAGGGTGTAGAACAGCAGGCTGTAAATTGCGCTGATAGAGAAGAACAGGAAGATGCCGAAGATTGAGATATGATAAGGTATCATCGACTCATGCATATTGAGGTTGGCCATCGAAATGCCGTCAATGGCTTCTCCGGTTGCGCAGAAGAGGGTCATGCCGCTGGTGGGGAAGGCCAGGCAGATGAGGGCGTCGACAATATAATAAACCGCAAAAAACAGGAAGGGGATGATAATCAGCACGATAATCATCAGGGAGATGAATTTCTCCAGGGTCGAGGCCGGTATCATCAGGTAATCGGAGCCTTTCTTACGGTCTGTCAGGAAGCCGTAACTCTTTGCCATGTAAAGCCCAAGTATGGTGTATGCGACAAACAGGCAGGCAATCCTTGCTCCAAGGGGAGGGGTTGTCCAGGTGAAGAAGCAAATAAGGCTGAAGAAACTCCAGAGTATCAGGAGGATAAGGCCGCTGCCGCCTATGAAAATAGCCGGCTTGGCGTTGCGGCGCCACATTTGCTTGAGGTCGTAACGGAAGAAAGTCCAGAATCTTTTAAAATTGAATGTCTCGCTCATAGTCGTTCCTCCTGCTATTTAAAAAGTTGTTTTGTTACGTCTTTGTGGGAATGAACAGTGTTGAAGAAAGCCTCAAGGTTAACCTTGGATTCTTCTCCTGTCGTGTTGGGGTAAACCTGGATTGCTCCGCCGGGAGTCTGCTCCAGGTAAAGGGCCTCCGGATGCAGTTCCTTGCCGTAATCGAAGGTAAGTTTCTGTGCGATTTCTTCCAATGTGGCCATTACCAGCACCTCTTTGCTGTCCAGAATGATAATAGGGTCGATGATGCTTTCAAGGTCACGCACCTGGTGGGTGGAGATTACCATTGTTGAATCGTCGGAGGTGTACTTCATGAGAGCCTTGCGGAACTGGGCTTTTGAGGGGATGTCCAGTCCGTTCGTAGGTTCGTCCATATAGTAATAGCGCGCGCCGCATGCGAGTGCAAAGGCAATCCAGGTCTTCTTGAGCTGGCCTGCGGACATTTTGTCCATGCGCTGGGTGGAATCTACCTCGAACTCCCGGAGCAGCTCCTCATAATTGATGAAGCTGAATTTGGGCCAGAAGCAGGCGCGCTCGCTGGCGAACTGGGCCGGGGTGGCGCGGACGGGCATGACCTCGTCCGGAAGATAGAACTGTTCCTGAAGCAGGGAGGGAAGACGGTCGAAGGGAGCCCTTCCGTCTACCGATATGTCGCCAAAGCCGGGACGCTTGAGTCCGCACAAGAGGGTCAGCAGGGTTGTTTTACCAACGCCGTTCTCACCAAGAAGGCCGTAAATTTTGCCCTCTTCAAGTTTCATGGAAATCCCCTGAAGCACCGGAGACTTCCCAAAACTGAATGCTAAGTTGTTGATTTCTATCATGTTACCTTAAATTTGTTCAGTGTATTAGTTTATTAATACACCGCAAAGGTAGCACTAAAATTCAACATTCCAAATATTTTTTAAATTTTTTTACATCGGATTGCGTTTGTCCAAACATTTAGCAAATGGCTGAAAGTTGTTGAGCTATGGAGAGAATGCCGTCTATAATCCGTTTCCTCATAGCTGGGCGCGGGGTCCTATATCCGGTAGAGTAGTGGGTTAATTGCTGCTGGTTTATGCCGGTGGCTTTTGATATTGCCGATTTTGATACGAGTCCTTCTGTATAATGCAGCAGGGCTCGTGCTGTAAGTTGCCAGTCATATTCCCAGGTGCCATTGAATTCTGCCGGGATGGGTTCTCTGTCCTCTTTCATGCCGTCAATATGGAAGTGCAGTGCTTCATCCATATTATGCTTCAACTCATCCAGAGTCTTCCCGGAAGAGACACAGGCGATATCTTCATTTACAGGCCTGGCTGCGTAATTATCAGTATAATCAACAAGAATCCCAATTTTACCCATAATACTTATTTTTTTATTCGGACATCCACCCTGCTTGTTTCCAGATACTATTCAATATTTCCTGCTCCAATGTTACGGACGATGACTTCCTTTTTGTGCAACCATATACCATCCGTCTGCCTTAAGCAGGTCGATAACTTCTTTAACCTTGTATCTTCTCATTATCGACGGTTCAAAGATATAAATTATTTTATCATTTTGCAATAAAACAGTATATTTACATCGGATTGCGTTTGTCAAGGAAGCGGTAGGATACGGCTTCAAGAAGGTGCTTGGGCTCGATGTCGTCCTTCTTGTCAAGGTCTGCGATTGTGCGGGCAATCTTTATGATACGGCTGAAGGCCCTGGCAGAGAGCCCCATCTTGCCCATCACCCTTTCCAGAATGGACTCGCACTCTGCGGACAAAGGACAATACTGCTGCAACATCCTGGCATCCATCTCTGCGTTTGTGATGTTTGCCCCAAACCTTTGCCGCTGCCTTTCCCTGGCGACGATAACCCGGGCTGCGACGGCCGCGCTGTTCTCAGCAAGCGGCGGAGCCTCCTTCCTGCCGCCCTGCCGGTGCCCTTCCAGCAGGGCTTCGGTATTGACTGGATGAACCCAGATTTGCAGGTCCAGGCGATCCATGATCGGGCCCGAAAGCCGGCTCAGATAGCCAAGACGCTGGCCAACGGTACAGGTGCACCTGTCCTTTTCTCCGTAATAACCGCATGGGCAGGGGTTGCTGGCCGCAACCAGAATGAAAGAGGACGGATAAACCACCTTGGAGTGAAGCCTGGAGATAACCACCTTCCTGTCCTCCACCGGCCCGCGGAGGGCCTCGGACACCGCTTTTGGCATCTGTGCGAACTCGTCCAGAAACAGGACTCCGCCGGTAGCCAGGGAAACCTCCCCGGGAATTATGCTGTCTCCCGCTCCGCCTCCTATCATTGCCGACAGGGAAGCACTGTAGTGCGGTGCGCGGAAGGGCCTCTGCCGCATAAGCCCTATCCTGGCGGACCTTTTGCCTGCGGCAGAATAGATCTTGCTTGCCGTTATGGCCTCCTCCTGCTCCATAGGCGGCAAGATACCGGCCAGAGCCTTCGCCAGGGACGTTTTTCCGGAGCCCGGCGCACCTATCATAATCAGGTTGTGACCGCCGGAGGCGGCTATTTCCAGCCCTCTTTTGGCGATGTCCTGGCCGTAAATCTGGGAGAAGTCCATGTAGTCCTTCTCCAGATTCCCGGCTATTGCCATCTCTCTGTCACAGTCTGTCATAAGATAATCCATGGCCTCCGGGGCGCCTCCCAGTATCCGCAGGACATCCACCAGATTGTTTGCCCCGTAAACGTTAAGCCCTTCAAACACAAGGGCTTCCGCGGCGGACTCCCGCGGGAATATACAGCCTTTAAGGCCAAGATTGCGCGCAAGTTCTGCCGCGGACAAGGCCCCACTTACCGGCCGCAGGGATGCATCCAGCCCCAGTTCTCCCAGCAGCATGTATTTCTCTGCGTCCGGCAGGTCCATCTGCCCGGATGCGGCTATAATACCAACCGCAATGGGAAGGTCGTAGCCGGACCCTTTTTTGTGCATATCGGCGGGAGCCAGGTTTATGACAATCTTCTTTCCAGGGATGCGGAAACCAACTGATTGTAAGGCGGTTACGGTCCTTAAAAGACTCTCTTTCACAGCCGCATCGGCAAGGCCTACAAGGTGCAGGCCTATTCCCGCATTTACATCAACTTCCACCGTTACCGGAACGGCCTCTATACCAACGGTTTTGGCACTTGCAATATTAATTATCATTGTTTTCCTTTTTAATTAAGCTGATGTTTATTTCACTCACGAAGCCATTGAAATTTAGCGGAGTCTTTTTGTTTCCAACCTGTATGAACGGCCCTTCTCCCCCGGCGGGATTCAGGCCAATGTAAAACTTGTTGTCAAAAAGCACTGCGCTTTTGGGAGAGATGTACAGATACCGGCCGCTGATGCTTTTGCTGCGTCCGTTAGTGGTTACCGCAGGGTCCGCCCCGTTCTCTCCGCAGCTCAATATGACATCCACTCCTTCACTGGCGTAAAGGCCAATCAGACGGCCCTCGATGTCATAAAACAGATTGTTCCCGTTCCTGTCGCAAATGTATCCGGACACCAGGCCTCCGTAGAAACATTCTCCATACAAAAGCAGTTCTCCCCCGCTAACGGGCAGTATCTTGCAATTGCCGATTTTGTCGTAGCCCTGGAGCGTAAAGCCCACCACCGCCCCGTTTCTCACGGTGCTTATTATGTTTCTGGAAGAACCTATCTGGCCGGCCAGCAACGGAACGCCTTCTACAACTTTTGCGTCCAGTATCCGGGTAAAGTTGCGCGGAATCTCTATCTCCGTCTCTTTGTCTCCCTTGACCATAATACAGTGCACTGACCTTGAAAGCGCCCCTTGTGCGATATAATAATAAAAGAATACGGGCTCACCGTCTATGAAGTCCAGTGCACCGCGAGGGTTGTAAGTGTCTGACAGATTGCCTATTATGTATCCTGAAGGATGTGCATATACGGTTTGGCCGTTTTTCCTCAGGGACAGCCCGCCGTCGCCGGAGCGGTCCTGCCCCAGCGTCCAGACATCGTTGCCGGACACCGCAAAGCCGCACATCTGCTCCCGGCTGTCGTAGCGGAACAGCTCCTTGCCGTCGCATTTTATAATGGTCTGGTTGGCGCTGGAGAAGTCTGTGAAGAGATGGCCCTCCGCTATCCGGAACATATCCGGGTCTGCGCTTATATTATTATTGTAGCCGACGGGAACGGAGGCAATAACTTCTTCGTTTTTGAGCAGAACCAGTTCTCCTTTCTCCCGTTCCGCCATTGTGTCTATCTGCCAGTCATAGCCGTAAGGAAAGCGCACGCCTGCGGCATAAATTACTGTGTCGTACAGTGACGCCTCTCCGCCACCCGTCTGGGTGGAGTCCGTGCGTCCGGTTTGATTCCTTGATGTGCCTCCGTCGTGCTTGTCAAGCAGGTTGCAGGCGGCTCCCGATACAAACAAGAGAGCAATGCAAACAGTTTCCGATATCTTTTTCATACGCGTTTGTTTTTGCCAAAGGAAAGGAAAAAAGCCGGACGGGCATGAAAATTTCACCACACGGAGACGCAATTCGCCACTTTTACACAAATCTTAGGAATCGTCAGAAAAAGCCACTATTTTTGTGGCAGAAAATGAATTTAATTTTACAAAAACATATAAAGAGTGGGCAGCGGAATGGCACATCGAATAGTAATAGCATCTTTGGATAATTTGCAGGAGGCGGCAAAACAGTTTCTGAAAGAAATCGGAGACCGGCGTCTCATCGCTTTTTATGCTCCGATGGGGGCCGGTAAGACAACCTTCACTACCGCCATCTGCCATTGCCTTGGCGTCCGCGATGACGCCGTTGGTTCCCCTACCTTCGCCATCGTCAATGAGTACAAGGCGGGAAACGGGGAAATGATTTTCCATTTTGATTTTTACAGGATTACCCGCCTGGAAGAAGCTCTTGACATAGGCCTGTACGACTATCTGGACAGCGGCAGCCTCTGCCTTATGGAATGGCCGGAAAATATAGAGCCCCTTCTTCCGGAAGAGACTCTCAAGGTTAATATAACTGTCGGTTCTGACGGTTCCAGGACTATTTCCTGGGAAGATTAGTAAAGGTTGAACCTCAAACCTGCTTCTACGTTAAACATCCACGGATGCTGGGTGCGGATGCTCTTTGGCTGGTTGCCGTCGAAGTAGTACCTGATGCTGGGGTCCAGGTACAGGCCCAGATGCCTGGTGAACTTGTATTCCGCACCTATTCCGAGACCTACGGAGAACTGCAAACCGGTGTTGTTTGCCCTATGGGTAATGTTTCCGGTGTTTGTAGTGATGCGGTACTTGTTCAGGACGCTCCTTTCTATTTCACCGCCGCCGTAGGTATAGAACGCGAAGTTGCCCAAAGAAGGGAAGTGATAATAAACATTCACGGGAATGCCTATATACTTGACGGTGTGTTTTGCGTCTCCGTACAAAAGCTCCGAGTCTCCGGTGGCATCGTCGTACTTAAGGTATCTTCCCGGGAAGGTACGCGACAGCGATGTATATGTGAGTCCTGTGCCGATGCTGAACCTTCCTGAGAGCGGGATGTCGATTCCAAGGCCGAAGCTGACTGGCAGACTGTAGGAGGATTCTCCGTTTTCACGGATTACGTTGCGGTACCGGGTGCCCTGCTGGGCCCTTCTTACCGGCTGGGAGAATGCGGAAGTGCGTACTCCGTTGCTCCCGAAGTTGCTTCCAATCTTTAAGCCGATGTTGCGGGATGCCTTCTTGCTTTCTGCCAACTCTTCCTGAATCATTCTGGCAAACGGGTCTGCAGCGGTTTCAGAAACAGGCTGTTCCGTTTCCGGAACGGTCTTTACAGACTCGGTGGCAACCGGCTCGGCAGGAATAGTCTCGGTAGCAACTGTTTCAGCAGGAATAGTTTCCGCGGCGGGTGTAGCAACGGGTTTAGTCGCGGGCTTTGCTTCAGGGGGCGTTTGCAATTCATCCCTGCCGGAGTCTTGCGGCTGAACTTCAGTTACAGCAGGAAGCTCCGGTACCAGGGCGATTGCTTTTTCAGATATAGTAGGTTGGATAGAATTGTCAGGCGATATGCCTGTGGTAAGCAGCAGGACAACTGCTGCAGCGGCTGCTGCAAGAGCATAGCCGGCTCTCCTGAAGTAGACGATGCGCGTGCGGCGGGCCTCAGCGGCCTCCAGTCCCTTCTGCACACCATTCCAGACGCGGGAAGATACTTCTTCCTGCGCCCCTTCCATCATAGCCTTAACTATGCTGTCAAAGTTTTTGGTGTCCATACGCATCTTACAATTTCTTTATCCTTTCCTGCAAATACGCCCTGGCCCTCTGCACGTGCGAGCGTGAGGTGACCTCCGTAATACCCAAGGCCTCTGCGATTTCCTTGTGGGAGTAACCTTCTACCGCAAAAAGGTTGAAGGCCGTCCTGTACATTGGAGGAAGTTCCGCCACAAGACCCATGAGTTCCTTATATCCTATTGTCTGCAGCTGTGAAGCCGCTTCTGAAGCCCGCCCTGAAACCGATTCCAGATCTCCGCTGTCACGCAGGGCGTCCTTCTTTCTCAAGGACATAAGTGCAGTATTGACAAAGATCTTTCTTGCCCATCCCTCAAACGATCCTTCTCCCGTGTAGGTGTCCAGCTTTGAAAACAAAGTCACAAAGCCGTCCTGAAGCACATCCTCCGCAGACTCACGGTCTCCCATGTAGCGAAGACAAACAGCCATCATCTTTGGTGCCAGGGCGTCAAAAATGGCTTTCTGCGCCACTCTGTCACCTTTGATGCTGAGCTGTATCCGGCCTGCTTCAGAGTAATAATCGTCTCTCTCTCCACTGGCATTTCGGTTAGTAAGATGCAATTTTTGTCTGAAATGTTGCATCATAGCCCAAAATTATGAAATTTTTGCCGGATTTTTGTACTATTTTTGTAGAAAGAGAATCGGACAGCATGAAAAAGTCATTATATATATTGATAATTGCCGTGCTCACGGCGGCATCGGCAAATACCCTGACGGGGCAGGACAAGGCATCCGGAAACACATTTCTGGATGCCGTAAACAATTATATATCAGGCAAGACGGAGGCTGCGCAGTCGGCTTTGCAGGAGCTTGTTTCCAATGATCCGTCCAACGATGCGGCATGGTACTACCTTGGCCTTTGCTACCTGGCAAAGAAAGATATAAAGAACGCCGGGCTGTCCTTCAACAAGGCCGTAGGCCTGGACAGTACCAATTTCTGGTACCGGGACGCCCAGCTCACCGCCACGGATTCCTCAGAAGACCTTGAACTTACAATTGCGCGTTACGAGCGGCTGCTCAGGGACTTCCCCAAGAATACGGACCGGCAGTATGTCCTTATGAACCTTTACATGGCCGCAGGCAAGACGGACAAGGCCCTGGCTGTCCTGGATGAAATCGAGGGCCGCGACGGCAAATCGGACCCATCCGTAATGACAAGGTCGTCCATCCTTCGCAAAACGGACAGGATAGAGGAGTCTTACCAGGTGCTAAGGGATTACGTGGCAGAGTATTCATCGCCCTATATCCTTTCCATATTGGGAGAGTACGAGATGGGCATGTACAATGACAAGGAGGCCCTGGATTACTTCAACGAGGCCCTGTCCCTTGACGAGAACTATTTCCCCGCCAAACTTGGCCGCGCAGAGACCTTCCGCCTTACAAGGAAATATCCCCAGTACTTCGAGGCCCTTAAGTCGATAGTTTCCGACCCTGACGCCCCGGCGGAGAACAAGTCGGACTACCTGGTTCAGCTGCTCAGGGGTACGGACCAGCGCTTTCTGAACACCTTCAAACCGCAGCTGGACACTGTTATGACGATGGCTGTGGCAACTCATCCCAAGGATTCCACAATTCTTCAGGCCGCCGGCGCGTACAGCATTTACACCGGAGATACGGACAAGGCGGCTGAGTACGCAAAGACTTGCCGGGACCTTTACCCGGAAAGCCGTCCGTCGGCGTATTCTTATATCCAGATACTGTCCATGGGAGAGGACTGGAAAGGAGTGACGGAGGCCTGCCGGGACGCCATCGGCAAATTCCCCCAGGAGAGCGTTTTCATGGAGCTGGACAACTATGCCAAATACAATCTCAAAGACTATAAAGGCGTCCTTGAAAACAGCCGGACAATGCTGGAAAAAGCTGCCGGAGACAGCGCAAAGACACTGTCGGCCCTGGCGACGATGGGCGATATGTACCATCTGCTGGGAGACAATAAAAACGCCTACAAGTCTTACGACAAAGCCCTGAAGGTAAATCCGGAATACGCTCCCGTGCTGAACAATTACGCATGGTATCTCTGCCTTGAGGGCAAGCAGCTCAAGAAGGCACTCAAAATGAGCCGCAAAACCATCGAACTGGAGCCAAAGAACGCAACTTACCTGGACACTTACGGCTGGATTCTCCACCTTACCGGCAACAGCCTTGAGGCCAAGCTCTTCTTCAAGCAGGCCATGCTTTACGGCGGCAAGGAAAGCGCCACTATCATGGCACACTATATAGTTGTCCTTGAGACACTTGGAGAGAATGAACTTGCCGATGTCTACCGCTCACAACTGAAGTCTTTACCCAAGGAAAATGAATAAGACCGGATATATACTAGCCCTCCTTTTGTTTTTTATGCCGATGCTGCCCGCACCTGCGCAGGACGCCGTGACCAAACAGCAGCGAAAGATAGAAACATACAGGAAGGAACTTGCCCAGCTGGAGAAAAAGCTCCGTGACAACGAGGCTAAGAAAGGCAGTGCTGTAACCAAGTTGGAACTTATTAGCGCCTCGGTGCGCTCCAGGAAGGCTTTGGTGGCGGAGAGCGACAAAGAAATCGCGCAGTACAACGACTCCCTGACGGTGCAGCAGGCCCGCGTTGACGCTTTGCAGACGCGCCTTGACACCCTGACAGCTTATTATTCCAAGCTTGTAAGGAACGCCTACAAGAACCGCGACCCCAAAATCTGGTATATGTTCATTCTGTCCAGCGACAACCTTGGGCAGGCCTTCCGCCGCGTTGGCGTGCTTAAGAGCCTTTCTTCCCAGATGTCCGTACAGGCAAAAAAGATCAGCGAGGCCAAGGAGGAGCTGGGCGTTCAGATGGAGCAAATGAGGCAGCTCCGCACCCGCGCCGAATCTGTCCGCGCCCAAAGGCAGGCGGAGGTCCTTTCCTTGCAGAAAGACGAGGCCGAGGCCGGCCGCCTGGTGGCTCAGATTACCAGCAATTCCAAGAAGTACCGTAAGGAAGCCGATGCCAAGAAGGCAGAGATCAACCGCCTGAACAAGGAGCTGGACAAGCTCCGCAAAGAACTGGCCCAAAAGGCCAAGGGCGGCAGCGGCAAGACCGGGAAATCCGGCGGGACAAAGACCAATAAAACAGCTGTGGATCAGGCACTTGCCAATGAATTCAAGGCCAACCGCGGCAAGTTGCCGTGGCCTGCGGACGGCCCTGTGCTAACATCCTTCGGAAGCTACAGGCATCCGCTTCACAAGAATGTAACTTCACTCAAAAACAACGGAGTCAATATATCGATGTCGGAGGGCGAGCCCGTCAAGTCCATCTTCAAGGGCTCCGTAATCAAGACCTTCGAGATGCCCGGCTACGGCCAGTGCGTTGTAATCAGCCACGGAGACTACCTGTCCCTGTACTGCCGCCTTAAGGAAGTTTCTGTCAAGGAGGGGGCTAAGGTCACTACCGGCCAGGCAATCGGCAAGATCGGCCCTATCATGGGCGACACTTATCTTCACTTTGAGATCTGGAACAGTTCCAACACCGCCGTCGATCCGGAGGTTTGGCTTAAGTAGATATTATTAAAGCAATACAAAAGTATAATGGTCCCCTGAAACTGGACACGGAGTTAAAGATTATTCCCCAGCATAAATGCCAGCAAAAAGGATTAAACCGGATTCAAGGTCTGATAATACGTAAATAAAAGGACGATCGGCTTTGAATACTGCCTTTATTTCAGGATTGTCACCGGTATAAAAGCTTCCTCCCATACCAGAATAAGTAGCTGCTGCAGCCTCGATGCCCTTTTCGTCAATATCAATTACCGTTTTCTGTTTGATTCTATTGACGGCTATTGATTTACCATTGTCCAAAATAAAAGAAAAATCAGCCTTGCCCAATTCAAACGCATCTTTTATACCTATATCTTGCAACAAGGAACTAAGATCAAAATCATTGTTTTGTTTAAACTTCGGAAGACTGAGCTGTATTCTTTCTTTTTTGCAGGAACTGGTAATCACTTTCCAATCAGTAGATTTGAATAATAAAACGATATCGTCTACTGTTTTATCAATATTAGGAAGAATAACGGAAAGTGCATAATGATTATCCCGCTGGCCAATACCTATATTCACAAGAGAGAATGCATCTTGAACGCTATAAAACAGCTCATCGGTGCAATTCAGAAAATCCAAAGAGGTTTGCTGGCCGGAATACGTTGTAAAAGAATCCTTTTTTGTTTGTGATTCAGCAAATCCTTGTTTCCAAGGTCCATTAAAATACACGGTATTAATCAAGACCGCAATTTCAGAGGCAGAAATATCTGTCGCTTCAATAAGATTATTGATAAGGCCGTTGGTATGAAGACTAACCCATCTGTTTAACCTTAATTCCGCAACACTATAATTTAACTTTATTTATAAGTTCCTGAGCA
>OMVB01000110.1 GCA_900314395.1 uncultured Prevotellaceae bacterium
ATATTGAGTTAGCTGTTCATCGTATACCCGCTCTTCAATGGCTTCTATCTGCCCTGCGCCATGCATCGGATATACTACCTTGTCACCAACTGCGAACATTGGCAACCTCCACACAGAACACCGGAAAATGCTATAAATACTTTACTATAGCAAAGCATATTGAATACATGTATATTATAGCATGATTTTTTACAGCCGTCAAAGTTTTTTATTATACAACAGTGTATGTATGCTGTCAACTATATTTTCTCTGATCGACTAAAAATTATCCAAACACTGCATGGATCGCCTCTTCCACCGTTTTTACCCTGATAACCTTTCCTTTAAAATCTTCCGGCAGACGCAGTTTGGCATCAGGCACTACAAACCGTTCAAAGCCCAGCTTTCCTGCATCCATGATGCGGCGTTCCATGGCCGGTACGCGCCGCACTTCACCCGTAAGGCCCACTTCTCCGAAAATCATGGTTCCGGCAACAACCGCGCGGTTCCGGTAACTGGAAAACAGCGCCATCAGTACAGGCAGATCGGCAGCCGGTTCATTGACCCTGATACCGCCTACCACATTGACATAGGCGTCATAGGTTCCAAAATCAAGGCCCATTCTCCGTTCCAATACGGCAATCAGCATGTTGACCCGGTTATAGTCAAATCCCACGGCCGTCCTGCGGGGCATACCGTACGGAGTGCGGGCAGCCAATGCCTGAAATTCTACCATGACAGGACGGTTTCCTTCCAGACAGCCTCCAATCACTGCGCCGGACACTTCCTGTTCCCTCGATTCCAGAAACAGCCCTGCCGGATTGGGAACTTCTGTCAGGCCGCCCTGCTCCATGGAAAAAATACCGCACTCTTCCGTGGAACCAAACCGGTTTTTCAGCGCGCGCAGCACACGGTACGCATAACTGCGGTCGCCTTCAAACTGCAAAACGACATCCACCATATGTTCCAACAAGCGGGGACCGGCAATATTTCCGTCTTTTGTCATGTGTCCGATGATCAGCACCGCCGTTCCGGAAGTTTTGGCATATTTCAGCAGCCGGGCCGTACATTCACGAACTTGTCCCACGCTGCCGGCCGCCGTTTCCAGATCGCCGGTATACATCGTCTGAATGGAATCGATCACAAGCAGACCCGGCTTTTCATGCTCAGCCTGCAACAGAATATTACCGATTTCCGACGCGGTCATGATCAACAGTGAATCCGTGCAGCTTCCCAGACGGTTGGCCCGCATGGCGGTCTGTTCTTCCGATTCTTCTCCCGATACATATAAGACTTTTATCTGCTTCTGACTGAAACGCATCGCCGCGTCCAAAAGAATCGTTGATTTCCCGATCCCGGGGTCTCCGCTCAGCAAAATCAGACTGCCGGGAACAATTCCCCCGCCCAGCACCCTGTCAAATTCATGGATCCCGGTTTCCATACGGCGCACCGGTTTTGCTGCCACACTGCTAACCGTCTTGGGTTTACTGCTTTCATTAAAATGGACATACCCCTGTTCTTTCACCCTGGTTTCAAACTGTTCGGCGAAAGAATTCCAGGTTCCGCATTCCGGGCATTTGCCCAGCCAGGAAGCTGTCACATAACCGCAATTCTGGCAGACATAGCTTACTTTCGCTTTTGCTTTAGCCATAATTCTGCTCCTCTTGCACCGGTACCATGTTTTCCGTATCGGCCTCCTTCAGACGGGAAAAACTGAAATCTCCGCTCAATACGTCGATCAGAATATGATCTCCGGCGGAAAAGGTCCCTTCCAGATACAGGTCTGCCAGCTTGTCCTCAATTTCCTTTTGCAAAGCGCGCCGCAACGGACGGGCCCCATACCGGACGTCCATTCCCGTCTGCAGCAGTTTATCTCTGGCAGCCGCCGTCATGCGCAGGCTCATGCCCGTATCCTGCAGCCGCTTCTGCAATTCCTCCAACATTTTATCCACGATCTGCGCCAGCTCTTTTTTCCCCAGCGGATCAAATACTATGATCTCATCCAGCCGGTTCAAAAATTCCGGACGGAAAATATCTTTGATCCCCTGCAGAATATTCTGTTTCTGGTTTGCCACAGCGGTGTCTGCATCCGCCGCAAAGCCAAGACTCCGCCGGTCGCTCATCATTTCGGCGCAGGCATTGCTGGTCATCAGAATGACACAGTTCCGGAAATCCACCGTCACGCCCTGCCCGTCAGTCAGCCGTCCGTCTTCCATGATCTGCAGCAGCAGGTTGAAAATATCAGGATGGGCTTTTTCAATTTCATCCAGCAGAATAATCGAATACGGACGCCGTTTCACTGCGGAAGTCAGGCGGCCGCCTTCCTCGTACCCCACATAACCGGGAGGCGCGCCAATCAGACGGGAGGCCGTATGCTTTTCCATATATTCGCTCATATCAAAGCGCAGCAAAGCCCTCTCGTCCCCGAACAGATTTTCTGCCAGCGCTTTGGCCAGTTCGGTTTTGCCCACACCGGTAGGTCCCAGGAACAGGAAAGAGCCTACCGGCCTGCGGGGGTCTTTCAGTCCGGCCCGGGCACGCCGTACCGCCTGGGCCACACCCTTTACCGCCGCATTCTGCCCCACGATACGTTCGTGCAGAGCATTCTCCAGCTGCAGCAGACTGCTGGATTCCGCTGCATTCAGCCGGGTCAGCGGAATGTTGGTCCACTGGGAGATAATATGGCGAACCGTGTCAGCATCGACTACCGGATCCCCCATCTGTCCCGAGTAATCCTTGCTGCTGTGCAGTCTGATAGAAGCACAGGCTTCGTCCAGGATATCAATCGCCTTATCCGGCAGGTTCCGGTCTGTAAGATAACGGTCCGACAATTTGACCGCCGCTTCCAGCGCTTCTTCTGTTACCTGTACATGATGGTACCTTTCATAACGTCCGCTCAGGCGCTTCAAAATTTTCAGGGCCGCCTCTGTATCCGGCGCATCCACACGGACCGGCTGGAACCGCCGCTCCAGCGCCGCATCTTTTTCCACGCTTTTACGGTAATCTTCCAGCGTGGTGGCTCCGATTACGTGAAGTTCCCCTCTGGCCAGCGCCGGTTTGATAATATTTGCGATATTCATGGTGCCGTCGCCGCCGTTCATCAGCATCTGCAGCTCATCCATAAACAGAATGATTCTGGGGCAATGCTTGACAGCTTCAATAATATTCCGCAGACGTTCTTCCAGTTCGCCCCGATACTTGGCTCCTGCAACCACATAGCCCAGTTCCAGGGAAAAAATGATTTTATCTGACAGAAACTCAGGGACTTCCCCGTTTGCGATCCGCTGAGCCAGGCCCTCTGCAATGGCTGTTTTCCCCACACCGGACTCACCGATCAGGACCGGATTGTTCTTCGTACGCCGGCAAAGGATCCGCATCACATGTTCCAATTCCTTTTCCCGGCCCAGCATCGGGTCCAGTTTATCCTGGGAAGCCAGTTCGTTCAGGTTCCGCCCGAATCCGTTCAGCAGTTTCAAAGCTTTCTGCAGCTCCGCTTCCGCTTTTTCTTTTTTTGCCTGGGATTTAAATTTGTTTTTTTCAGGCAGGGCATGTGTCTGGATAAATTCTTCGTGCATCATGACCTGCACCCGGTTCATATCAATCGTAAAACGCGCCAGGACCCGGGAAGCGACACAGCCTTCTTCCGCCAGCAGTCCCAGCAGGATATGCCCGGAACTGATCAGGTACAGGCCGTCCGCATCCGAAAAGGATTTCGCATAATGCAGGGCCGCAGACGCTTCTTTTGTGTAGGAAGCCGGGTTAGCGCCTTCCACGGTTTTTCCCATCCAGGTTTCCAGTTCCCCTAACAGGGTGTATTTATCCACGCCGCACCGCAGCAGCAGATGTGCTGCCTGGCTCTCCGGCTCCTGCAGCATCGCCCACAAAATATGTTCTGTACCAATTTCTTCCTGCTGGCGCTGGACAGCTGTCCGGCGCGCGCCAACCAAAATCTTTTCTGCCAGATCTGTATAAAAATGATCCTTCTGGTTCTGTTCTGCGTGATAATTCTTTTCCGCCAGCCTGCGCAGCGGTTTAAAAAACTCTTCTAATATGTTACGGGCATTTTCCCCTTTTTGCCCGGCCATCACGCCTTCCGCCGCGAACTCTTTGGCGCAGGACTCGCAAAGCCATTTGCTGACCCGGGTATCGTTGATAACACAAACCACATTTACTGTGGCTTCCCGTTTGCCGCAACGTTCACATAACATTGTATCCTCCTTGCCGGAAATAACCTATTGCCGGCCCAAAACTCCATGTTCTTTCTTTAAGGAAACACTGATTAC
>OMVB01000109.1 GCA_900314395.1 uncultured Prevotellaceae bacterium
TCCTCCTCCTCAAACTCTATCCTATCAAGAAGTAGGCGTTTTGCGGTAGCTGGTGAATATTCTTTATCCGGCAATAGTAGATGAGGCACAAAGTTGCGCGGCGCCGGCGTCCGGGAGGCAGAAAAGGTGGAAAACTTTGGCGCTTCCGGCGGCTTTTTCTACAGAGCGGGTTATCGCATCCATTATAGGACGGTTCCAGCGGATTGCAGATACAGAGCCAAGCAGGGCGGCATAGGCATTCAGTCCGTTCTCCCGCTCTATGCGGTTCGCGGGCGCCTGATCCAGCCGCACGATTGCATTAACCGGGGCGCAAACATTTCTGTAGCAAGGAGTTTTGCCACTCCAGGGGGTGCCGTAAACTATCAGGTTTCCGTCGGCATCAAAGCCAAGCGCAGGGTTGTCGTCGTTCAGGAGTTCCGCGCCAGGTATATGCTCCAGCCACAGGCGGCTGTGGGTGCTTTTTCCCGTGCCGCTCTTTCCAAGGAAAATATTTGCTTTCCCATTTATGCCGATAACCGAGGCATGAATCAGGAGTACGTTCCTGAGCGCGCTGTTATGAGTGAACATAATCATCAGTGCCGTAGACAACTGAAATACAACGCCATAGGCCCTAAGGGCAGCATCGGCGTATAAAACGCCGTCAGCGCCGTCGGCGGACATGGCCAGTATGGCGGATGGCTTGCCGGTCTCCGGAGACTCGTCAAGGGTGTATCTTGTGGCGCCGTCAGATTCATAAATGCTGTAGTAGGGCAGCTGTGAGTGAACGTTTGTAACAAGGTTGCCGAGTTCCGGGGCGTTCTCCAGGCCTCTTTGGACCCTGAGGGTAAAGTCCGGGGTCTGAGATTTCTCGACTTCGCTCGAAATGACAGAGTTGGGAAGTGCAAAGGGGGCGTATTGGGAGAGGTCCAGGCCGGTGGCGTCGGGCAGCAGCTCTTCCCGCGACTGGATCAGTGTCCTGTGGGGAACGTCGTCTCCAGCCCTTGTGGGTTCGATGTCCAGGCCGATGCCGCCTTGCGCCGCGCGCTGAATCCTTTCCTGGACAAGCGGCGAATACTCCATCTCCTTGTACGGTGCCTCCAACAGCACCTCAAATACAATTCCGGCTACTTTATATCTCATCGTTCGATTGATTTTCAATGGTGACTTTTTCCAGTGGGGCAAATAGGGCGGCGGCCTGTTCTACGGACAGGGCCTCGCCAGCGCGAAAGCCGCCGCAGGCGGTTCGGCGCAGGCTGTCCAGGTGGGCGCCGGTGTGCAGGGCTTCTCCCAGGTCACGGGCGAAGGCGCGCACGTAGGTGCCCTTGGAGCAGGCCAGGCGCACTTCTGCGCGGGGCAGTCCCAGCGCGCTGCTGTCCGTTACATTTATACGGCTGCTGGGGGAAGGGGTTTCTCCGCTCCGTCCTTCGGACTCCGGTCGAAATGACAAACAACGTTTTGTCATTTCGAGCGAAGTCGAGAAATCTCCTTCCTTGAAGGACAACAGTTCTATCTCGTTAATGCGGATTACCTGCCTGCTTAGCAGAGACTCGGCGGCGGTGTCGATAGATTCTTCGTTGCACTCAGAATGACAAGGGTTGCACTCAGAATGACGGGAATACAGTTTCCGGGCCAGTTCGTAGGCGCGCACGCCATCCACCGACTTCGCGGAAAACAGCGGGGCAATCTGCTCCTGCTCCCCGATAAACCCCCTTAAGGCATCGGCCACGGAAGCCTCTGAAACCCCGTCTACCGGGAAGAACCGGTCAACAGGTTTTTCCAAATCATAGGACGGAGTAGTAGCCCCGAAGGTAATCCCCGCCACATATTCCTTGTCACTTCCCTGAATCTCCTCCGCCAGTTTGGTGGCCTTGCCTATACATATAATAAGCACCCCGGTAGCCAGAGGATCCAGCGTACCGGCGTGCCCGACTTTCAGGTTCTTCTGCCCGAAGTGCTTCTTTGCGGCAAACTTCAGTTTCCTGACAACATCGGCCGATGTCCACCTGAAGGGCTTGTCCACGGGGACAATTATGCCCTCAGGGTAATCGTCGATGCTGCGGGACAGAACCCCTGTCCCGCGGTTTGCCACAAACGCTGCCATTACTTGCAGTCTATTTTGTCAATTCTTCTCTGATGACGGCCGCCCTCAAACTCAGTCTCAAGCCAGGTCTTCACAAGCTCCTGAGCCTCTTCGTAAGGAATAAAGCGGGCCGGCAATACAAGCACATTAGCGTTGTTATGACGCTTTACAAGAGCCGCGATATCCTTTGACCAGGCCAGTCCGGCGCGGATTCCCTGATGCTTGTTAAGAGTGATGGCCATGCCGTTTCCGGTGCCGCAGAGGGCGATTCCAAGGTCCACCTTGCCGGCCAGTACGGCCTCTGCAAGAGGGTGGGCGACATCGGGATAATCCATGCTGTCGGTAGTATCTGTACCGAAGTTAACAACCTCTACCCCGCAGTCCTTCAGCCACTTCACAAGGCCGTTCTTGTAGTCTACTCCGGCGTGGTCATTGGCGATACCAATCTTTCCGGAAAAACCTAACTTGTTCATAATCAGATGTTTTTAGTTTTAGCGAAATCCAGGCGCGCAGCAAACTCGGCGCGTCCTATGAAGGAAACGATATCTGCTATTCCAAGGCCGCTGGATGCGCCTACAAGAGCCAGGCGCAGGCAGTTCATAACCTTGCCCATCGGCCACTCGCGCTCGCGAATAAAGTTCTCAAGCTTCTCCTCTACATTCTCCTTGGTAAGTGCAAAGTCGCCGTCAATTATGGCGGAAGCTGCCTCAAGTGCCATCGACACGTTCTCCTCTTTCCAGAACTTGTCTACATCCTTCTGGACAAACTCCTGCGGAGCAACAAAGAGATAAGAAGCGATGTCCCAGAAATCTGCCACGAAGGTAGCCCTCTCCTTGATAAGCTCTACAACTTTCTGCACATACTCGCGCGTGAAAATCTTGTTGCCGAAGTCGGCTCCTTCACCGGCGAACGATGCACCGGCTGTAAGGGCGCAAACAGGGCAGTCTACAACCTTCAGTCCGTGAGCTTCAAGTACAGGAATAAAGAGCTCAGTAAGTTCAGAGGCAGGTTTCATACGCAGATACTCCCTGTTGTACCAGCGGGCTTTCTCCGGATTGAAGCGGGCACCGGACTTCACAATACGGTCCAGTGAGAACGCGTCCACAAGTTCCTCCAGAGAGAAAATCTCGCGGTCGTCTCCGGGGTTCCAGCCAAGGAAGGCCAGGAGGTTTACGAAGGCCTCAGGGAAGTATCCGTCCTCGCGGTAACCGCGGGAAACCTCGCCCTCCGGGTTAACCCAGCGCAGCGGGAATACCGGGAACCCCAGCTTGTCTCCGTCACGCTTGCTAAGCTTGCCTTTTCCGTCCGGCTTAAGCAGCAGGGAAAGGTGCGCAAAACGGGGCTGGCTGTCAGTCCAGCCAAACGCCTTGTACAATAAATAGTGAAGCGGCAGGGACGGCAGCCATTCCTCTCCGCGGATAACCTCTGAAATCTCCATCAGGTGGTCGTCCACGATGTTTGCAAGGTGGTAGGTAGGCAGTTCGTCGGCCCTCTTCCAGAGAACTTTGTCGTCAAGAGTGTCCGTATTAACCTCTATATGGCCGCGGATAAGGTCGTCCATGGCCACAACAGTGTTCTCCGGCATCTTGAAGCGAACTGTCCAGTCCGTGCGCTCTTCCAAAAGGCGTGCTGTCTCCTCTGCGCCAAGCGTCAGGGAGTTGCGAAGATCCATGCGGGTCTTCTGGTTGTAGATGAAGGTCTGTCCTGCAGCCTCCGCTGCGGCACGACGCTCGTTCAGCTCCTCTGCCGTATCAAAGGCATAATAAGCGTTGCCGCTGGCAACCAGCTGCTCTGCGTACTGCCTGTAGATAGGCTTGCGCTCGCTCTGGCGGTACGGCGCATGCGGATGCCTGGCAGAAGCCACGGAAACAACGTTTCCAGCCTCATCCACGCCCTCATCGGCCTTTATCCCGCACCAGTTCAGGGCTTCTATGATATATTTCTCTGCTCCCGGAACGAAGCGGTGGGAGTCTGTATCCTCTATCCTTATAATGAAGTCTCCGCCGTTCTGCTTGGCATACAGGTAGTTATACAGTGCGGTACGCACGCCACCCATGTGCAGGGGGCCTGTAGGAGACGGTGCAAATCTTACTCTTGTCCTTCTTTTTTCCATAACTGATAATTCTATTCGTCTTCCGTATGAACCTTCGCAACCCTTCTTATTGCCGCAACAGCCTCGTATTCACTCTTGCTCTGTCCGGGCTCCAGGATGAGCACCGGCTTGGTGTCGGGGGTGAAGTTGAACTTGCGGACATTCTCCGTGGTGCTGTAGCCAACCTTGTTTATGTTGATGTCGTCATCGGGCAGCATAATCTCACCCACGGGCTCCTCTTTCTTGTATTCGAAGTTCTTGTCCACGATGATAAGCTTGCCAAGGTCGGCGCCGGTGATGCTGATCAGGTTCATCTTGAATCCTGTGGCAATCACTGTAATCTGGACCTTGTCTCCGAAGTCGGGGTCGTCGTTCAGGACAAGACCGTGCTTGAACCTCCTGGTGCCGCCGGTCTGCTCCGTGATAAGGTCTTCAATCACCTTGATATCGTCCATCTTAAGGCCTTTCTCGTTGTTTCCGCAGGTAATGTTAACCAGCAGATTCTGGGAAGTCTTAAGGTCGTAATCGTTCAGAAGGGGAGAGTCCAGGGCGCCCTTCACGGCCATCTGCAAGCGGTCCTCTCCTGTACCGGTGCCGCAGCCCATAAGCGCCATTCCGCTGTTCTTCATCATATTGCGGATATCCTTGAAGTCCACGTTGCGGTAGCCGGTGGTGGATATGATTTCCGTTATACCGCGTACGGCGGTAGCCAGGACTTCATCGGCCAGCGGATATGCATCCTGAACCAGGAGATTTCCGTAATAATCGTACAGTTTCTCGTTGTTGATGATGAGCAGGCTGTCCACATTGTGCTCAAGCTCGTGGATACCGTCTATGGCCTTGGAAATGGTGTCATCGCCCTCGTTTTTAAAGGGGATGGTGACAACGGCAACGGTAAGGATGCCCTTGTCCTTGGCCATCTTGGCAATCACCGGGGATGCTCCTGTTCCGGTACCACCGCCCATACCTGCGGTGATGAACACCATCCTGGTCTCCGGGGTGAGCAGCTTCTCTGAAATCACCTCCTGTGACTCCAGGGCGGCGTTTCGGCCCTCGGTAGGGTTGGTACCCGCACCCAGGCCCTCTCCAAGCTGGATCTTGTCCGGGACGGGGCATTTCTTCAAAGCCTGCGCATCCGTGTTGCAAACAAGGAAGTTGCAGCCTTTCACCTTCTGCTTGTACATATAAGAAACGGCATTGCAACCGCCACCTCCTACGCCGATGACTTTGATGATTGAGGGCTCGTCCTCCCAGTCGGAAGGAGTAATGTCAAAATTGTTAATATAGTCGCTCATACTCTTATACGTTATCGTTGTCAATCTCATTGGACATGGTATCCACCCAGTCTTTTACCCTGCCCCAGGTTACTGCCAGGAAGTTGGGCCCTTTCTTCTTGGGAGGCTTGGGCGCTTTTACCTTTTCCGGCTTGGGTTTCTTGACCTCCGTGGCCTCTGTTTCCTTCTCCCCGAACAGGGATACAGTCTCCGCCTCTTCCGTCTCCGGTTCAGGACTCTCCTGGCCGCCGAAGTTAAGGAGAATCGGCTCATCGATGCAGCTTATCAGGTTGTCCTCCTTTGCAGAGAGAATCATACCGAGTGAAGTCGATGCGTCAGGGTCAAATATGCCGATGCAGCCGGATGCGGAGAACTTTCTCCTTGGATAGCCGATTCTTACATTATATCCCGATATATCCTTGATATACATGGCGATGTTTGTAAGGTTCGCGCAGCCTCCGGTGATGACTACGCCGCCGCGCAGGTTGTCTGCCAGCCCGCTCTGCTGTATCTTGTACAGCATCGCGTCTGTCAGCTCCTTTACGCGCGCCGTGATAATCTCTGACAGGTATTTGACGGGAATCTGCTTGAAGCCCTCAAGCTCGTCACCCTCTATCTGGATAATCTTCTCTCCCAGGGTCTGGAGCTTCTCCGGAATGCAGGCGCCGTAGGCCAGTTTCAGGTTCTCTGCCAGGCTTTCTGAGATAAAGCACTCACTGCGGATATCGGAGGTGATGACTTTGCCTCCGAAGGGGATGGAAGCATAGTAGCGGAGTATGCTGTCCTGGTATATCGTCACCGATGTCGCTCCGGAGCCGATGTCCACCAGGGCCACGCCGCTGGACATTTCATCCTCTGTAAGCACAGCCTTGGCCTGTGAGATAGGGGAGAAGTATTTCTTGGCGATAGCGATTCCAAGATCGTTGAAAATCTTGTCCACCGTCTTCACCGCGCTCTTCTTTCCGATGAAGAGTTTAAAGTTGCCCTCAAAATTGCGGCTTATCACGCCGATGATGTCATCCTCTATGAGCTGGAAGTTCTCATCGTCAGAGAACGACTGGGCAATGGCACCGTAGATGATGTCCCTCTCTGCGTCCTGCAGGGGATAATCGTCCTGGGCAAGGGCCTTCAGGCTCTCAACCTCGTCCTTGGTGATGCTGTCGTCCGGATTGCTGCGCTCCACCTTGGCGTTTGCAATTTCCTGGCGGATGTCGCAGCGCGGCAGGCCTACAACAACCTGTAAAATCTTGATTTTCAGCTCTTTCTCTGCGTCCTCAATGGCCGCCTTGATAGGAGCTGCGGCCTTCTGCGGGTTGTAAACGGCACTGTTGCGGATACCGTCGGACTTGTGCTTCTTGTAATAGAGGATTTGAATGTCCTCGCCGGATATCCTGGCTACGGTCAGCGTTATGAACGCAGACCCCATGTCTATCGCGGCTATATATTTTTCTTCCATATAGTGAGTGTTTTATCTGCAAATTATCTGTCCCTTGTAGCGGACGTTCACGGTCTTGTACTTCTTTCCTTCTTCCCGGGAGGCGATGTACTCATAATACTGCTCTATCTTCCGGAATTTCTCCTTCCACCTCTCCGGATAACCGAAGATGAACTTCTCTTCGCCCTCTGACGGAACCAGGGTCAGGGAACCGTCGGCATCGGAAGTAATCTGAACGATGGCGTCCTTCCAGGTCTTGCTGTTCTCTATGTAATCCAGAAGTCCTATCATTCCGTTCATCCATGCCCGGCCTTTTTTGTCGGTAATCTCTCCCTTGAATTCGCGGTCCTCGCTGAAGGGGAAGACTCCGTCCACAATCGGGATCCTGGCGGAATACTTCTTCCTGATAGGGAAGATGAAGCCGTCAGCATCGGCGTAAAAGCTGCTTGTAGGGCTGTGGAAGCGGGCAACCGGCTTGCGCTGAGTCACCTCTACGTGAAGTATGCCGTCGGAGCTCATGTAGGCCTCTGTGCCAAGGATGGCGGCCTTGCCCTTGAGGATTTCCTCCAGCTGCCACAGTTTTATGCTGTCCACCCGGCGGCCTTTCCACGGGCCGGCCTCTGCGATAATATACTCCTTGACATCCGCGGCGGTGACAAAAGACCCCATCGCGCTGTCCACAATGGTAATCTTAAGGTCCTGGCAGGTAAGCATGGAACGCCGTCTGGTATTCTCACGGTTCAGGATTACCAGAAGCGCTATGCAGGCCAGGGCGCCTGCCGCGTAAAGAGTATATTTGAGGGCGGGTTTCATTATCTCTTTTCAAGCATTTGTGTTATAGGGCCGATGTATCTGTCAATATTGCCTGCCCCAAAGGTTACAAGAACGTCAAGTTTCTCTTTTTCAAGTACTTCCATGAGTTCTTCCTTCCTGATAAGCATTTTCTCCGGAGCGGTCACCTTGTCATATATAATTGCCGATGTCACTCCGGGAATAGGCTCTTCCCTGGCGGGGTAGATGTCCAGCAATATAAGTTTGTCCACTGCGCTGAGCGCGCGTGCGAAGTCGTCTGCAAAGTCCCTTGTCCTGGTGTACAGGTGGGGCTGGAATATGGCTGTAAGCTTGCGTCCCGGGAAGATGTCCCTGATGGAGCGGATGGCCGATGCCAGCTCCTCCGGGTGGTGGGCGTAATCGTCAATATATGCCAGTCCGGGCACGTTTACGTGGATGTCCATCCTTCTGGAAACACCCTTGAAGGTGCCTATTCCGGCCTTTACCTTCTCCGGCTCAAGACCGTAGCTGAGGCACAGGGCTGCCGCTGCGATGCTGTTCTCTGCGTTGAAGCGCCCCGGAGTGCCAACTCTTACTTCTTTTATCACTCCGCCCGGCCATACAATGTCAAAGATGTAGTGTCCGGTCTGGTCTATGCGGACGTTTTCCGGATGGAAGTCCGCGGTCTTGCTTGCAAGGCTGTAGGTCTTTATTCCGGCGTTAGTGTCATTCTTGCCGATAGGCAGTCCCTCTTTTATGATGAGGGTGTTGCTGGTGAGCGCGGCGAAGTCGCGGAAGGCCTGCTGATAGCTCTCCAGGGTGCCGTAAATGTCCAGATGGTCTGCATCCATCGCCGTAATGACGGCAACGGCCGGCCGCAGCTGCAGGAAGGAACGGTCGAACTCATCGGCCTCCACGACAACCACCGGATTCTTGCTTACAAGGAGGTTGGTGCCATAGTTCTTGGAAATACCGCCAAGGAAGGCGCTGCAACCCTCACCGCAGTCGGTGAAGATATGTGCGGCCAAGGTGGATGTGGAAGTCTTGCCATGAGTGCCGGCAACGGCAAGGCAGCGCTGTCCCTGGGTGATTTCCCCAAGGATGGCGGAACGCTTGATAACGGTGTAGCCGTTGGCGTTTACATAGACCAGTTCTCCCATGTTGTGGGGTATGGCGGGGGTGTAAACCACAAGGGTATGGTCCCTGTCGGCGGGCACGTAAAGCGAGTTGTCTGTATAGTGGACGCTGATGCCTTCCTCTTCCAGCTCTTTTGTGAGGGCCGACGGCGTCTTGTCGTAACCGCTGACCTTCAGGCCTTTACGATGGTAATACCTTGCGATGGCGCTCATTCCTATGCCGCCGATTCCAATGAAATATACTTCTTTCCAGTCCATTATTTATCCAGAACTTTGTAAATTTCGTCTACTATAGTCTTGCCGGCATCTGTAAGTGCCATGGCCGATATATTCTTTTCCAGGGTTTGTATTTTTTCATCGTCCTTGATGAGGGCTAAAGCCGTGGACATCAAGTCTTTGGCGGCATCGGCATCCTTGACGATGAGTGCGGCGTCCTTGCGTACAAGGGCCATGGCGTTGTGGGTCTGATGGTCCTCGGCCACGTTGGGGGAAGGCACGAATATGGAGGCCTTTCCGGCTGCGCAGAGTTCAGACACTGTGCTGGCTCCGGAGCGGGAGATTACTACGTCTGCAATTGCATAAGCCAGGTCCATCCTGCCGATGAAGTCGGTATGGTGGATGTTGTCCAGTTTCATTCCCTTGGCCTTCATTTCTTCCATGAAGGCGTCAACTCCGGCCTTGTAGTACTTGCCGCACTGCCACAGGATTTCTGTGTTCTCTCCGCCGGGACAGCCTGCCTCTATCCATGTCCTCATGGCGTTGTTCAGGGTGCCGCTGCCAAGGCTGCCGCCAAGTATCAGGATGTGGTCCATTCCGGGATTAAGCTTGTAATAATCAAGACCTTCCTGAACCATTTCCACTGTTGCCGGAACGATGTCTGCACGTATGGGGTTGCCGGTCATCACTATCTTGTCCTTGGGAAAGAAGCGCTCCATTCCCTCGTAGGCCACGCAGATGCGGTCCGCCTTGCCGCCGAGCAACTTGTTGGTGAGTCCTGCAAAGCCGTTCTGCTCTTGAATCAGGGTAGGGATACCCATCTTCTGGGCGGCCTTCAGTAGCGGTCCGCTGGCATAGCCGCCTACGCCTACGGCGATATCGGGGCCAAACTCCTTAAGCACCTTCTTGGCCTTACGGTTGCTCGCCATCAGCTTGAAGGGAACCTTCAGGTCGTTGATGATGTTATGAAGATTCAGCTTGCGCTGCAGGCCCACTATCGGCAGGCCTACAATTTTGTAACCGGCTGCCGGAACCTTGTCCATTTCCATCTTGCCCTCTGCGCCTACGAACAGAATCTCGGTGTCCGGGTTGGCCTTCCTTAGGGAATTGGCAATGGAGATGGCGGGGAAGATATGACCTCCAGTTCCGCCGCCGCTGATGATAACTCTTAACTTCCTGTATTCCATAACTATACTTCTTCTTCTGGTTGTTCCTGCCCGTCTATCTGTTCAAGCTCGTCCGTAAGGTTGATGCTTTCCAGCTGGTCAAGGTCGTTCAGGCTGTCCTGCACATGGTCTCCGCTGGATAGAAGGGGAGTGGCTTCCTGCACTTCCTTGTCCATCTTCTTCTTAACCATGCGGCTGACTGCCAGGATGATTCCGAATGCCATGCTGAAGGCCAGGAACGACGCTTTTCCGTGACTGATCATCGGAAGCGTCTGGCCTGTCAGCGGCCCAAGGTCCACGTTTATGAACATGTGCATCAGCGCCTGCCCGGAAATCATCACCACAAGGCCCGCAATGGCTGTTTTTGTAAAGGTGTTGGAAGAATTCCTGACCAGGATCGTTCCCCTGGCCAGCAGACTGCCGTACAGCAGGATGATTACAAGCGCTCCCAGGATTCCGTATTCCTCTACTATGAAGCTGAACATGTAGTCCTCGAACATGATAGGCACAACATATCTCTGGGTGCTGCCGCCGGGGCCTTTGCCAAAGATGCCGCCTTCGCTTACGGCCACCTTGGCGCTGATAGGCTGCTTTACGCGGCCTTCCGCCAGCTTGAATTCCTTGGTGTTGCGTTTGCCTTCCTTAACAAGGCGTACAAGCTCTTCCTCCGGGTTTTCCTTTGCCATTGAAAGCCTTTCTACTGCCGTTCCGATACGCCCGAACACCTTGCCGTCGCTTATTTTATATATGCCGATGCAGCCAATGAACAGGGCTATGCCAATGCCGGCCAGTCCAAGGATGTATTTGAACCTTATTCCGCCGATCATTATGGTGACGGTCATGATAAGGGCCACGAAGAGCGTGCTGGATACGCCGCCTAGCAGTGTCAGCAGGCAGACTGTCACCATCGGCAAAAATATGTAAAGGATAAGGCGGGCGGTGTCCTTTTTCATGAAGTTCCAACCCCAGCCAACCATTCTGTCCGCTAGCTTCATACGGCCTTCCTGGTAAACCTGGATGGCCCAGGCTAAGTACATGATCATCAGCACTTTGGTGAACTCGAAGACGTGCAGCTGGAAACCGAATATGGACAGTACGCGCACGGCGTCGTTAACCTTCAGCGCCCTGACAAACGGCGTGTTAACCCTAATGGCCAGCAGGGCCAGCATCACGAAGGAGAAGAAAAAGCCCAGCTTGGACAGGAAACGTATTATGCCTATTTTTTTTATGAAGGTGTAGAAGAACAGTATTATTCCAAGGCCTGCAAGGGAAACAATCACCTGTTCATTGATGATTGCGCCTCTGGTGCTCTTGTTCATAAGGGCAAGGAGCGGGGTGGACGAGGATATGGTCACGATGGATATCATGATAAGCATAAGCACGATAATCCAGATGACCTTGTCACCCTCGATCTTGTCTATGAGTCGGAAAATATCCGTTTTCTTTTTGTTCTCGCTCATTGCCTTACTGTTGTTTTAGAGGTTCCTTACGGCCTCTTTGAATTTCTTTCCGCGGTCTTCGTAGTTCTTGAAGAGGTCGAAGCTTGCGCAGCAGGGGCTCAGCAGGACTACGTCTCCGTCGGCTGCGAACTCGCTGGCCAGTTTTACGGCTTCTTCTGCGCTGCCGGCGTCCTTTATCCTGGCTTCTCCCAGGATGGGGCCGAAGCTCTTGTGCAGTTTGGTGTTGTCTACGCCAAGGCAGATGAGAGCCTTCACTTTGTCGCGTACAAGGTCGTCCAGGACGCTGTAGTCGTTACCTTTGTCGGTGCCGCCGGCTATCCAGACTACGGGTTTTTTCTGGCACTCCAGGGCATACCAGGCAGAGTCTACGTTGGTGGCTTTGGAGTCGTTTATGTAAAGTACTCCCTTTACGCTCAGGACCGGTTCAAGCCTGTGCTCGATAGGCTGGAAGGTTTCCAGGGAGTTGCGGATTATCTTGTTGTCGATGCCGGAGGCCTTTGCTGCAAGGGCTGCGGCCATGGAGTTGTAAATGTTGTGCTTGCCGCCCAGTGCAAGTTCTTCAAGGTACAGGTCGCACTCGTCTTTTTCGTAGCGGACAACCATCTTGCCGTCGCGAAGGAAGGCGCCCTGCTCAAGTTCTACATTTTCTTTCTGGGTGAAGGGGAGCATCTTGGCCTGGGTGACTATCTTGCTCAGGTGGCCTACGGTTATGGCGTCATCGGAGTCGAAGATGAAGCAGTCGTCGCTGCGTAAATTCCTGATAATGCGGAACTTGGAGCGTACGTAGTTTTCCATCTTGTACTCGTACCTGTCCAGGTGGTCGGGGGTTATGTTGGTTATGATAGCGATGTCGGGACGGAAGTCGTAGCAGTTGTCAAGCTGGAAGCTGCTGATTTCCAGGACGTAGTAGTCGTGTTTCTCCGTTGCTACCTGGTAAGCGTAGCTTGCGCCTATATTGCCGCCGAGTCCCACGTTGAGGCCTGCCTGCTGGAGCAGGTAGTAGATGAGGGAGGTGGTTGTTGTCTTTCCGTTGCTGCCGGTGATGCAGATTTTCTTTGCGGTGTCGTAGCGGCCTGCGAATTCGATTTCGGATATGATGTGGGTGCCTCTTTCTTCAAGGGTCTTTACTATCGGGGCCGATGACGGTATGCCGGGGCTTTTTACTACCTCGTCGGCAGAGAGTATGAGGTTCTCTGTGTGGCCGCCTTGCTCAAAGGGGATGTCCCATTTTTTGAGCATTTCTATGTATTTGTCGGCGATTTTTCCTTTGTCCGACAAAAAGACGTCAAATCCTTTCACTTTTGCGAGCACTGCAGCTCCCACGCCGCTTTCTGCTCCGCCCAATACTACTATTCTTGACATTTCGCTATATATTGTTTTGTTTGATTGTCATATAGACCTTGAAGGCCATGGACCAATATTTTTTGGCCTTCAAGGCCTATATGACATTCTCTTCTATATTCTTC
>OMVB01000183.1 GCA_900314395.1 uncultured Prevotellaceae bacterium
GACAGCAGCGAACTGGACCGCTTGCAAAGCAATGAGATCCAAAGCGTCGAAGTGATTACCAATCCCGGTGCCCAGTATGATGCAACGGTGCGGGCGGTGGTGCGCATCCGCACCATCCGGCGCCAGGGAGACGGCTTCGGCTTCAACCTGAATGCTTCCGATGCACAGTCCCTGCGCTGGGCCAAAGGAAATGATTCCTTCGGTGCCTTTAATATGAACTACCGTACGGGAGGCTTGGACTTCTTCGGCGGAATCAATTATGCCAGAAATACTTCCCGCCAGGAGAGTGAACTGGAGAAGAATACCTTCGGAAGGACCGCTGTCGGGGATGACTGGCTTTTCGTAAACAAGGGGACGCTTCTGAACGAATACATCGGCAGCTCCCTCTATGGCAATGCCGGCGTGAACTGGCAGATGGCCGACAATCACTTCCTGGGCGGCAAGGTGGAATGGGGCCGGCACCTCACCTACAGCGTACATACGGAAGTGAATGACAATGTCTTTGAGAACGGGACGATGGTGGACCTGCTCACCACGGTATCGGACGACACGATGGGGGAGCGGATACCGTACAACCTGGGCGCCAACCTCTATTACAACGGTCTTGTCGCAGGCAAACTGGGCATCGACATCAATCTGGACTACTATGGAACGGACGATAGTTCCAAGTCGGTATCGAACGAAGCCAGCGAAATGACACACGACGCAGCCATCAGCAGCGCCAGTAACAACGCGGGACGGATGTACGCTGCCAAGGCGGTGCTTTCCTATCCCATCTGGAAAGGCCGGCTGCAGGCCGGAACGGAAGAGACCTTCTCCCGCCGGACGGACAATTATTCGGTTGATGGGATCGATATTCCGGCATCGAAAGCCACTGTGAAAGAGGACAATATCGCCGGATTCGCTTCTTATGGCTGCTATTTGCCGAAGGTGGGACAGTTCAGCGCGGGGGTGCGCTACGAGTGGGTGCATTACGCATACGAGGATGCCGTGACGCCCGCAAACGACCTGACGCGCGATTATGGCAACTGGTTTCCCAATGTGTCTTACGCCGGAGTCATCGGTGCACAGTCGGGCAGTCCGGTCCAGGTGATGCTGAATTACAGCACCAAAACCAGCAGACCTCATTATGGGAATCTTTCGAGTGCAATACGCTATAACAGCCGGTATATCTGGCAGAGCGGCAATTCCCAGCTGCAGCCGGAAATGTCCCATAATATAGGACTTACTGCAGTGTGGTAGTTCGTCACGGTAATGGTAAACTATTCCAGAACAAACGATGCCATCGTCACCTGGTCGGCTCCTTACAGTGCTGATGGCGTAGTGCTGGTGAAGCCGCGTAACATTGAAACGCCTTTCCGCATGATGGCGGCCTATGTGAACCTGACCCCTACCGTGGGCCCCTGGAATATCAATTATACATTGGGTATTCTTCCTCAGTGGTTAACGATAAATGCCCCGGATCCCCGTGAAGCATCCGGCATACGCGTAACTACGTTCAACAATAAGCCCATCTTCTTTGCCCAGCTTTTCAATACCGTCACTGTGAATGGGGGATGGCAGTTTGAACTGGGAGGAGTGTTTATGAGTCCCGGCTATTCCCGGAACCTTTATATGAGCAACTGGAACATTAACCTCACGGCTGCCGTGCAGAAAACACTGCTCCGTGACGGTTCGCTTGTGTTGCGCCTTGAAGGAGAGGACCTTACACGTACTGCACATTTTAATGCCTATTCCGATTTCGGCAGCCATACCATCATGCAGACAAACATGATGGACACACAGAAGGTGAAACTATCCGTCCGCTACAACTTCAACACAGCCCAGAGCAAGTACCGCGGCACCGGCGCAGGCTCTGACAGCAAGGCTAGAATGTAACTTATTAACTATCATGACTATCAGACTTGAAACCCCTGCCGACTACCGCGAGGTGGAGAACCTCACCCGCGAGGCATTTTGGAACGTATATCGCCCCGGCTGCACGGAGCATTATGTGCTAAACCAGTACCGGAAGAGTCCGGACTTCATCCCGGAGCTGGACTTCGTGATGGAGGAGGATAGCCGCCTCATCGGCCACGTAATGTTCTCCAAGGCCGAACTGGTGCTGCCGGACGGCACCCGCAAGCCTTCCTGGACCTTCGGCCCCATCAGCATCCATCCGGACTACAAGCGCAAGGGCTATGGACTCCGGCTGCTGAACTATGCGCTGGAACGGGCCCGCGAAAGGGGTGTCGGCTTCCTCTGCATGGAAGGCAACATCGACTTTTACAAGCACGCCGGTTTCGGCCTTGCCGGCAGCATCGGCATCCATTACCACGACTTTCCAAAGGGTGAAGAGGTGCCCTTCTTCCTTGCACAGGAACTGATCCCCGGCTGGCTTAAAGCCAACAGCATTAGTGAGGCAACCTACTGCCCGCCCAAAGGCTATTTCGTGGCTGATGAGAATCCGGAGGCATTTCAGCAGTACGAGGACTCTTTCCCTTCGAAAGAAAAGCTGCATCTTCCGGGACAGCTGACCTATGACGGAGTCATGGAAACAAGTCGGATCATTCTCCGCCCCTGGCAGGACAGCGATGCGCCTGTGCTGTATAAATATGCATCCGACCCGGACGTTGGGCCGCGCGCCGGCTGGCCGCCGCATAAATCAGTGGAAGAAAGCCTGGAGGTGATCCGGACCATCTTCCACAATGACACCACCTGGGCAATAGAACTCAAGGAGTCGGGGGAAGCCATCGGTGCCATGGGCTATCTGCCTTGTGAGGGCAACAATCTCCCGTCCCGCGAGGGCGAGCCGCTGGTGGGCTACTGGGTGGGAAAACCCTTTTGGAATCAGGGCATTTGTACGGAAGCCTTGCGATTGATGATCGACCATATCCACCGCACAACGGACATCAAGTCGCTGATCAGCAGTCACTTCATAGACAATCCTGCCAGCGGCCGCGTCATGGAAAAATGCGGCTTCGTTCCAACCGGCGAAACCTGTGTCGATGAGTCTCTTGCCGGTTCCGACCGGCCGATGAGAGTCCTAAGATTGGAAATTGAACGAAAGTAAACGATATGAAACAAAGAAAGAAAAACATAGAGGACACTGAAGATGACAATAGTGTTGAACACAATAGAAGAAGGTGCTGCTTCTGAACAGATCAGCTTCTTGATTAAAGGCGACGTGGAGGTCGTCAATACTTCGGGAATGAAGATTGCGCATTGTATGGGCTGCAATCAGTGCTGGTTGAAGACACCGGGCGTGTGCGCCATCAAGGATGACTACGAGAGCATCATCAAGAAACTGGTGGACGCAGAGAATCTGTGGCTGGTGTCGGACACGTGCTTCGGATTCGTCGACTGGCGCGGCAAGCGGGTGATGGACCGCATCGTGCCGATGCTGAATATGTATGTGGAGTTCCGAGACGGTTTGGAGCGCCACGAACTGCGCTACCATCCGCTGAACTTCGGTCTGCTGTACAAAGGTGAGGCCGACCGGCAGTTTCTCGAAGAATGGAGCCAACGCGTGGCTTCAAATCTCGGTGGGCAGTCGTTGGAAGTCATTAAGATGAAGGAGGGCGAGCCATGCATATAGTCATCATCAACGGAAGTCCGCGTGTGCAGAAGTTCAGCAACACGGACAAGATTATCCAGTCGTTTGGAAAAGGGCTTCAAGAGTCTGGTGATACCTATGAATTTTATTCCCTGTCGAACCGCAAGGAATGGGACGCTGCACGCGAGGCATTCATCAGCTACGAGCAAATTATCTTTGCCCTGCCGCTTTATGTGGAGTGTGTGCCAAGTATCATGCTTGAATTTCTTGAGTCGTTGCCAACCGAGCGTCAGCACCCCGCGCAGATGTCGTTTATCCTGCATGGCGGCTTCGACGAAGGCCATCAGATGCGACTTTGCGAGCGATTCCTACAGTCGCTTCCTGAGCAATTCGGTTGCACATACGGCGGTTGCCTTACCCAGGGAGGCAGTTTCCTGATTCGTATGCGCGATGACGAGAAGATGAAAAAAGCAATGGAGGCGAAACTGGACGGCTATACCAAAATGGGGCAGTCATTCGCGAGTCACGGCAATTTCATGACTACCGAAGCCCGCAAATTCACTGGTCCAGAAAAGAATCCCTGGTTTGTCCACCTGCTGTTCCGCCTCTTCATCAAGCGCCTCGTCCGAAAAAACTTCGAGCACTTCGCCCAGCAATGGGGCTGCACCCGTCCGCTGGATGACAAACCGTATTTAAGATTGGAAAGGAATGCCGCTCACAGATGAAGTCTTCGGCACCAATGCCGACGGCACGAAGAATGAGGATTACTGCATGTACTGCTACAAGGACGGGAAGTTTTTGCAGGACTGCACGATGGATGAAATGATCGAGCACTGCGCCCAATTTGTGGACGAAGTGAACAAAGGGCTGCCGCAGCCGATTACTAAGGAGGAATACATCGGCCAGATGAAGATGTATTTCCCGCATCTGAAACGTTGGCGCAAGGAACTTAAGGTCTCGGATGGAGCCCCGGAAAATCCCGCTTTGGTCGGTGTAAAGGAACTCATCGGCAAGA
>OMVB01000108.1 GCA_900314395.1 uncultured Prevotellaceae bacterium
TTCCCCAAGGACGAGGCCCTGCGGATCGCCATCAACGAGATCAGCGCATTTCTCTTCGGCCACGACATGACCGTGTACATGGTGGTGTACAGCCGGGAGGCTTTCGTGATCTCCGGCAAGGCGTTTTCGGACATCAAGTGCTACATCGAGGACAAGGACGTGAAGGTGCCGGCGCTGGGGAACAGACCGGTGATCGAAGATGCGAACCTGAGCGCGTCTGCCGCCGGCACACTCTCCAGAAGGGCTGCGGCCAAACGCCAGAGGAAGCGGTTGTGGGAGAAGCCCGCCCCTTTGGAGGACGGGAACATCGAGCCGGAGGAGGCGGAGCCCGACACCTGGGACGAGGAAACGCGGAAGTTTGCCGAGTGGATCGGAGACGCCGAGGAGGCGGAGATCCCGGACGGGGTGTCCCTTGATGCGGATGCCCTGGCCGGCGAAGGCGAAGATGATCTTTGGATGTGCAAATGCGAGGAACTCGAAGACGCCGGGGATTTCCCCATCGCCGCTTCGGTCATCGGCCCCGAGGAGCTGGAGGACGTGCTGGATCGGAAGGCGGACTCTTTTCAGCAGATGCTGTTTCGGCTCATCGACCGCAAAGGCATGACGGACCCGGAGGTATATAAGAAGGCGAATCTGGACCGGAAACTTTTCTCCAAGATCCGGAGCAGCGAGGAGTACCTGCCCAAGAAGAAGACGGTGCTGGCCCTGGCGGTGGCGCTGGAGCTCAACATGGACGAGACCGCGGACCTGCTCCGGCGTGCGGGGATCGCTTTGAACCCCAGCAGCGAGTTCGACCTGATCGTGGGCTACTGCATCGATCACAGGATCTATAACATTTTCGACATCAACACGTATCTGTTCGAGTTCGGACAGCCTTTGCTGGGGGCCTGATCAGGGGCCCGAAAGATGTCGCCTTGCCGGCGACCAATTGGGCCGGCCGGTCTGCTATCCTTGCGTCGTAAGGTAAAGAAAGTACCGCGACAAAGGAGGCAGACAATGAAAAAGAATACGGAAAACAAGAACGCCACGAAGAAAAACAGCACCAGAGAAACCGCAGGCGGAAACGGCGTGATGGAGGTGGTCTTCATCCTGGATCGGAGCGGGTCCATGAGCGGGATGGAGGCGGACACCATCGGCGGGTTCAACTCCATGCTCAAGAAGCAGAAGGAGGAGTCGGACAACGTGATCTGGTCCACCGTCCTTTTCGACCACGCCCACGAAGTCATCCACGACCGGGAGCCCATCGATAAGGCGAAGCCCCTCACCGGGGACGACTACTACGTGAGAGGGACCACGGCCCTGCTGGATGCCATCGGGCGGGCGATCCACCACATCGCCATGTGCCACCGGTATGCAAAGGCAGAGGATGTCCCTCAGAAGACCCTCTTCGTCATCACCACCGACGGTCTGGAAAACGCCAGCACGGAGTACTCCTACCGGAAGGTGAAGGAGATGATCGAACGGGAAAAGGAACGGTACGATTGGGAGTTCATGTTCCTTGGGGCGAATATGGATGCGGTGAAGGAAGCGTCCCGGATCGGCATCGATGCGTCCAGAACGGCATCCTACGTCTGCGACAGCAAAGGCATCGAGAAAAACTTTGTGGCCTTCAGCGGGGCCATGGCCAAGATGGCCAAGATGGAAGAATTCGACGCATGCTGCTTGGACGAGGTCAGAGAGGACTACAACAGGCGGGGCCGGAAGAGAAAGTAAGGGGGCCAGTGTGGTATAGTATAGAAAACACCAACTTTAGAGGAGAAGCCCCGCCCGGAGATTTCAACAGGATCCATATGAAAAAAGTAAAGATCACGGTAAAAAAGATCGCTCGCTACGACGATCTCATCGAGCAGTATGAAAACCCCATCGAGGATGCCTGCTTCATGGAACTGGGGCAGACCTTCATCGCGGAAGGGTGGAAGAAGCCGGAAGGCCTTTGCGACAGCGCATGGGAGACCATGTCCCCCTTCGTGATGGCCCTGTCTCATGGCGGAACGGACCTTTACGACGGATGGATGAAAGATTCCAGGTCCGCCATGATCTCCTGCAACGACGGCTTCCGCCCGGTGAGTTTTCTGCTGGAGACTTTGGACGAGGAGGCGTGATGGTTTATCTCATTGGCGGCAGTTCCCACGTGGGCAAGACCATGCTGGCCCAGAAGCTGATGGAGCGGACGGGCTGTCCCTACACGTCTTTGGACCATCTGAAGATGGGGTTCATCCGCTCCGGCATGACGGATCTGACCGTGGAGGACGACCTGGAGATGCGCTACTGGATGTGGCCCTTTGTCACGGGCGTGATCCGGACCGCCATCGAAAACGAGCAGAACCTGATCCTGGAGGGCTGCTACATTCCGGTGGAGTGGCAGGACAGTTTCACCGACGAGGAACTGGCCCACATCAAGTGCCTCTTCATCGTCATGTCGGAAACCTACATTCGGGACCACATCGCCGACATCACGGACTACGCCAACGTGATCGAAAAGCGCCTCGCCGACGAGATCGACATGGACCGCCTGATCGAATGCAGCGCCTACTTCGAGGAGGCCTGTCGCGAGCACAGCGTCCCGGTCTACGTCATCGACGGGGAATTCCGGGCGGAGGAGATCCTGGACGCGATCCTGGCGTTGTAAGCTCCGGGAATCTGAGTATTCACGCATGGTC
>OMVB01000146.1 GCA_900314395.1 uncultured Prevotellaceae bacterium
CTGCAAGCTCATCGTATCGTTCTTTAGACAGATATTCCATAGAACAAATATAGTTATTTTTGCAGATAATGTGTAATTTTACATCGTAAAACCCTGTTCTAATTTTACGACGCGATAAAAATGCAAGCAATAAGCGACAAATCATTCAAAGACAGACTTGGCGAGTATCTTTTAGAGGCACTCTTTTTGAGAAGTTGCGGATATTGACTATTTTTGCGCCGGAAAACCTACAAATAGCAGAGCTAATAATCTGGAAAACAAATGAAACTAAGTAAAGCATTATCGGCAGTGAGCATTTGCCTGATGGCAATGTCCTGCGGCAACGAAGCGGCAAATACAGCAGAAGACAATTTCGCTGACAGCGTAGCATCGGCACTGGAAAATGGTGGAAAAGTAGATCTGACGGCCTTCCAGTGGACACGTGAGCCGGGAGCATATTCAATAGAAGGTGACACTCTAACCATCACAACGGCCCCTCATACAGACCTTTGGCAGCGCACCTACTATCATTTCCGTAATGACAACGCTCCCGTTTTCCAGATACAGACAAAAGAGCAATACTTCAGCTTTGTGGTAAAGACAGATTTCACCCAGAGCCACCAGCGCTTTGACCAGTGCGGCGTGGTGATGTATCTGGATAGCGACAACTGGCTAAAGGGCTCCGTAGAGTTCGAGAACGAGCAGTTTCAGCACCTTGGCAGCGTGGCCACCAACAACGGCTATTCAGACTGGGCTACAACAGCCATTCCTGCCGATGTCAAAACCACGTGGTACCGTTTCTCCCGCAGGGCCGACGACTACTGCATTGAGTGTTCAGCCGATGGCATAAACTTCAGCCAGATGCGCATCTGCCACATGTACGCCGGTGCCGATAAGATAAGCTTTGGCGTATACGCCTGCTCTCCTGAGGAATCTTCATTCACTGCTAGATTCACGGACATGAAGATTACAGAGTGCATGTGGAAGGCCCATGACGGGCAGCAGCCTGACGAAGAATAATCGGCAAATGACAGCGCCGAAGGAATATAATAAAACCAAAATTGCCTGTTACCTGGGTTTTGTGACCCAGGCCATTGTAGCCAATTTCACCCCGCTGCTCTTTGTGGCATTCCACAGGGAATATGGGGTCTCAATCGCGAGCCTGGCTCTCATTCCCGCGGTTTTCTATATAGTCCAGCTGGTCACCGATTTTCTTTGCGCCAAATTCAAGAATCTGGATTACCGCAAAAGCATAATCGTCTCCGAAGTGACATCGGCCCTTGGCCTCATCGGTCTGGCCTTTTTGCCATCGCTTTTTTCTAATCCGATGGTGGGAATTCTCATCTGCGTATGCGTATATGCGGTGGGAAGCGGCCTCATTGAAGTCCTTTGCAGCCCGATAATCGAGGCCTGCCCTTTCCCGAACAAAGAGGGAATGATGAGCCTGCTGCACTCTTTTTACTGCTGGGGCGCAGTGGGCGTAATTCTTGGTTCTACGCTGTTCTTTACCATTTTTGGCCTTGATAACTGGCGAATCCTTGCCTGCATTTGGGCGCTCATTCCCCTTTACAATATTTTAAATTTTGCCACCTGTCCGATAGAGCCCATTGTTCCTGATGCCGATGGTGGCATGACCATGGGCCAGCTCCTAAAGAACCGGCAATTTTGGATTTTCATCCTTCTCATGGTGGCCGCCGGCGCATCGGAAAGTTCGATGGCCCAGTGGACATCGGCCTTCGCAGAAATGTCTTTGGGCGTTGACAAGGCGATAGGGGACTTGGCCGGCCCTTGCGGCTTCGCCTTCTGTATGGGCCTGGGACGGCTTTGGTACGGAAAGAAAGGCCAGAGCGTAGACCTCAGGACTTATATGACCTGGGCCGGGCTACTCTGCTTTGCAGCCTATCTGACAGCCTCCCTTTCACCTCTTCCAATCGTTGCTTTTGCAGGCTGCATGGTAAGCGGCCTGGCCGTTGGCATCATGTGGCCTGGGGCCATCAGTCTTACATCGGCCCGTATGCCTGGTGGCGGCACGGCTCTTTTCGCGCTTCTGGCATTGGCCGGGGATATGGGCGGCACCCTTGGCCCCTCGCTTGTTGGAATCTTCACAGAAACAAGCCGGAACAGCATTCAGGGCGGCCTTCTCGCGGCCTGCATCTTCCCGGTGCTGCTGGTTGTAAGCCTTCTTTTTATTAAGAAAAGCTTTGGGAAATAATAATTATTCTATATTTTAATTATGACAGAACTTGAAGCAATTAAGGCGCGCCACGCGGTGCGGAAGTATTTGGATCGGTCCATTGAGGCATCGGCTGTGCAAACACTTAAAACAGAGATAGATAGCGTAAATGCAGAGAGCGGCCTGCACATTCAGCTGGTCCTGGAAGAGCCCAAGGCTTTTGCCAGCGGCGTCCTGAAATACGGGGCCTTCTCCGGGGTTAAGAATTACCTTGTCATGGCCGGCCCAAAGGGAGCCGAAGAAAAGATTGGCTACTACGGGGAAAAACTGGTCCTGCTGGCCCAGACCCTTGGCCTTAACAGTTGCTGGGTTGGCCTTACATTCAAGAAAATCCAGGACGCTTTTTCCCTTGCCGATGGTGAGGAGGTTTTCTGCCTGATTGCCCTTGGCTACGGTCAGGATCAAGGAAAGCAGCACCCCCTGAAGCCCTTGGAAAAATTCTATGAAGCCGAAGGAGTGCTGCCGGAATGGTTCAAAGCCGGTTTGGAAGCTGCGCTTCTTGCGCCCACTGCCGTAAACCAGCAGAAATTCAAGTTTATCCTTAAGGGAAGCCAGGTAGAAACCAAGACCTCATTCTCCATGGTAGGCTACACCCAGATAGACCTTGGCATAGTCAAGTACAATTTTGAGGTTGGCGCCGGACGGGAAAACTTCTCTTGGAAATAAACTCATTTACAGACTAGCTACAAGGATATCCTTGATTGCTTTTTCATCCAGTGGAACATAGGCCTGGTCAAGACCTTCGTTTACTGCAATGTGATGGGCAATCTCGTCCAGACGGCTGTCGTCTATGCCAACGCTGCGGAGGGTCATGGGTATGCCGATGGATTCAAAGAACTCATAAGTCTTGTCTATGGCCTTGCCTGCGATTTCCCATTTGTCAAGAGTTGGATCGATGCCGAATACATTGATGCCATATTTTACAAAGCGGCCGATGGTGCGCTCACTAAGGATATGCTTCATCCAGCGGGGTGTGATGATGGCCAGGCCCTCTCCGTGTGTGATGTCGTAATATGCGCTAAGGGCATGCTCAATGCCGTGGCAGGGCCAGCCGGACTGGCTGTTTCCAAGGGAAAGGATGCGGTTGCAGCCGTAGGTGCAGCAGAGCATCATTTCTGCGCGGGCCGTGTAGTCCTCCGGGTTCTCTATACACTTGCGGCCGTTAACCATTAGGCTGCGGAACATGCTCTCGCAGAAACCGTCGTTAAGAAGGGTTGCATCCTCTACAAAGTACTGCTCCATGACGTGGTTCATGGCATCGGCAATACCGGCGGCCGTCTGCTTCTTTGAAACGGTGAATGTGTATGTAGGGTCCAGGAAGGAAGCAACCGGGTAGAGTAGCGGATCTATATAACCAATCTTGTCATTGGTTTCTGTGCGGGAGATAACTCCGCCGGCGTCAAACTCGCTGCCGGTTGCGGCAAGGGTGAGGATATCCACTATCGGCAGTGCTGCCTTGGCCTTCACTTTATATGAAATGAGGTCCCAGGGGTCTCCGTCGTAGCAGGCGCCGGCTGCAATGGCCTTTGAGCAGTCAAGTACGCTTCCGCCGCCAACGGAGAGGATAACGTCAATCTTGTGCTCCTTGCAAAGGCGTACGCCGTCCAGCACGCTGGGGTCATACTTGGGGTTGGGCTGGATGCCGGGAAGCTCTACAATCTCAAAGTCTTTCATCAGCTCCAGCACCTTCTGGTACAGGCCAATCTTCTTGATGCTGCCACCTCCGTAAGTCAGGAGAACCTTTTTTCCAAGCGGAGCCATCACCTTTGGAAGCTTTTCAACTACGTCTTTTCCAAAAATAAGGCGGGTAGGGGTACAATACTCAAAGTTCTGCATATCTTTTGGTTTTATATTATCAATAATGCAAATATGGGAATAATCTGTCAGAATTCTTTTCATATTTTCCTGTTTATTATACCAATTCTGCAGAAACATGTAATTTGCTGGATTCTATTTGCTATATTTGCGGTATTATGAAAAAGTTATTGGCAATAGTGTTTTTTGCGGTGCTGTGCGTTCAGATGCGCGCTCAGATAGATACGACCGGTATTTACGGAGAGCGTAAGGACTCCTTGGACGCGGCCGTGTTCGTAGCCCGCAACGATGCCAATTACCTTTCCAAAGGCAAAACCCTTCGCACGGAAGTGATATCGTCTGCCGGCCTAATGAAGATGGCCTGCTGCAACCTTGCAGAGAGTTTTGAGAACTCTGCCAGCGTAACTGTCGGTTACGCCGATGCTACTACCGGCGCCCGCCAGATACGCCTCCTGGGACTTTCCGGCATATATACGCAGATGCTGGACGAGAACCGTCCCACCATGCGTGGCATCACCGCTCCTTACGGATTGTCGTATATTCCAGGCCCATGGCTGGAGAGCATTCAGGTGGGAAAGGGCTCACCGTCGGTTGTGAACGGCACTGAGTCAATCACCGGCTCAATCAATCTGGAACACGCCAAGCCCACGGACGGCAAGCCCCTGTATCTTAATGCTTCAGTGATGAACGACACCAAGACTGACTTCAACGTTGTTTCATCGCTGCAAGTATCTGATAATGTGTACACTGTGCTCATGGGCCACTTTGACGGCAACTTTCATAAGTACGACATGAACGATGACGGCTTCGCCGACGAACCGTCGCTCATGCAGGTTAACGTTGCGAACCGATGGCTCTGGTATTCTCCGAAGGTGCAGGTGCGCTTGGGCCTCAAATATGTTCATGACCGCCGTAAGGGCGGCCAGATTGAAGGCCCCTGGAAGTCCGATATAACAAACAATCTTGCCGATGCTTATATGAAGATAGGCTACGCCCTTGGCGACGACGGCTCTTCCAGCATCGCCCTTGTGGCTGATTATTCCCTACAGAAAACCAATTCATCCTTTGGCGGCAACCTTTATGACGCCCGTCAAAACAGCCTTTTTGCAAATTTTCTTTACCGCAATCAAATATCTGATGCCCACGACCTTACCATTGGTTTAAACACCACTTTGGACTGGATAAATGAAGATATTCTTGGCGCTGGCCAGCTGTATAACGGTTCAAGGCACAGCCTTTCCCAGATAGCCCCATATGCAGAGTATACTTACCGCAATGAGGATATACTTTCTGTTGTAGCGGGCTTCAGCGGAACGACTGTTCCGGATTACGGCTTCTATCCTGTCCCGCGCCTTACAGTCAAGTACCAGCCGTCGGAGCCGCTGGTACTGCGCCTTAACGGGGGCAGGGGACTGCGCTTTACCAATCCTGTTGCAGACAACATCGGCATTATGTCCACGGGAAAAACATTTACCGGAGACCTGAGCCGCAGGCTCCTGGAAGATGCATGGACCTTCGGCGGCAATGCAACATGGTATTTTGACGAAAGCACTTACCTTAGCCTGGATTACTTCAACACCAGGTTTGCATCGGCGCTGTTTGCAGACAGGGAAGGACCCGTGATTGATCTGTACGACTTGGACGGCCACAAGGCCTGGTCCCGGAATTTACAGGCAGACTTCAACTGTGAGCCGCTGAACCACCTGACACTCACTCTTACCGGCCGTTACACAGATGCCAAGGCTTGGCAGCCTTCCACCGGTAAAGTGAGGGAAATGCCACTTACATCCCGTTTCAAGGCAGTTTTTAACGCCCAGTACAAGCTCGGTGCCAACAGGTGGATATTCGACTTCACGGCTTCCCTCGTCGGCCCTTCAAGGGTGTATGACTTCATGAAAACCATGAGGGATGACGACGGAGACCTTCTTTACCCGGACGGCCGCACAAAAGCATATCCTTTGCTGTATGCCCAGGTGACAAGGCGCTTCAGCGGGTTCGATGTTTACGTGGGAGCTGAGAACCTTACCGGCTCAATGCAGATGCATCCTGTTGCAAGTGCCCATAACCCTTATTCGCAGGACTTCGACGCGGCTTCCGTTTGGGGGCCCCTGATGGGAGCGAAGTTTTATGCGGGAATACGTATAACTGTTTGGAAATAAAAAGATTAGAGATATGAAAAAGTACATTCTTATTGTTGTTATCGCCCTTCTGGGAATAGCCGCAGCATCGGCATATGCCGCAAAACCGAAGCCTAAGACAGAGACCGTTACTTACGTAGTAAGCATGCACTGCCAGAACTGCGTGAACAAGATTACAGACAAGGTTTCCTTTATCAAAGGTGTCGATGATCTTAAGGTTTCACTTAAAGACAGGACCGTTACCGTCAAGTACAATCCTGCAAAGGTAGAAGAGCAGAAGATAGTGGAAGCTATTGAAAAGCTTGGCTACACGGTAACTAAAAAGGAGCCCCTTAAAAAGGATGCTCCTCAAAAGTCTTAGTCTGCGCAGTCCCTTACCGCTTTCAAAACCCGGAAGAAGTTACCGGACCAAATCTTTGTAATATCCTCGTCGTTAAAACCGGCTTCCAGGAGGCGTACGGTTAGGTTTATTACGTCGTTGTCTCCGTTAAGGCCCCAGCCACCGCCGCCACCGTCAAAGTCGCAGGAAATGCCCACGTGGTCTATGCCGGCCACCTTTATGCAGTGCAACAGGTGCTCCATGGTGTCGTCTATAGTGGCGTTTTTCTTGTCCGGGCGCATATAGTTGGGAACAATATATGTCATTACCAGCCCTCCTTTTTCTGCAAGCGCACGAATCTGGGAATCGGTAATGTTCCTGTCGTGTTTAAAGACGGCCATCGCCCCTGAATGGGAGCAGATAATTGGAGCTTTGCTGTATTTTATGCAGTCCCAGAATGTGCCGCTGCTGGTATGCGAAACATCCACCATTATCCCGTAGCGGTTCATTTCGCTTACAACCTTGCGGCCAAATTCTGTAAGACCCAAAGTAGTGTCGGCACTGTGGGTGGAACTGTGGCAGATGGCGTTGTCGTACAGGTGGCTGAGGGTTATATAAACCACGCCGCGCTCTGCATAATGCTTCACGTTATTGGCGTTATTTCCAATGCCGTATCCGTTCTCTATGCCAAGGAAAAAGGCTTTTTTGCCTTCCGCCTTCAGGCGCAGCGCATCTTCTTCTGTCTTGGCCAGTCCGCACCAGGCTTTGTTTTTGTCGATATCGGCCAGAATCTCATCAATGATTCCGTCGCACTTGGCTATGGCTTTAAGGGAAGAGGCATCGTCAAGCGGCCCCTGGCGCTGGTAGCTTATGAGCACGCGGCTGCTAAGATGTCCTTCCTGCATCTTCTGGAGACTTATCTGGTTGTGCTGTCGCAGGCCAAGTTCATATCCGTCCTCGTAACAGCAGGGCAGGTCTCCATGAGCATCGATGGATAAAATATTGTCCATCAAGTATTTAGCCTTTTTGAAAGTCTTTGCTTTCTTTGTCAGCACGCCGATGTTTTCCAAGGCCGCATCGTACCGCATAAGACCATTGTCGATTTCTTTGGAAAGTGTGGATGTGCCGGTGTGGGGAATATTCCTGTCCGTTACAGCTTTGTAGAAAAGGATACTGAATGTCGATCTCTCTTTCACCCATCCTTCCGGAATTGCCGCTCCATCCCACTGGGCGGCCATTTCCCTGAGGGCGGGGCCGTCTAAGGTCTCAGGAATTATTACGGCCTGGGCGCCTTGTTTTTGGATACTTGCTACCAGCGATGCGGCCTTGCTGCACTGGGGTACTGCTATAATAGGCACATCGGAAAACCCCGGGGTCTCAAGGGCATCGGTCTTTTCAAAAAGGGCCTTTACTTTATCCGGGTAAACATTGTCCTGGGCAGAGGCGTGAATGCCTCCAAAAGCAAGTGAAATAGCGGCAAGCGCTGTAATAAATCTGGAAATTCCCATGTAAGTTTAAGTTTTTGGGATGCAAATATACATTTTTTCCTGAATATTATTCATGATTATTCATGTTAAAATAATGTTAAATCTTAAAAACCGTATTGCAAGTCTTTGCGATTTCAGTAAATTTGCATCATGATTTTAACGATACTGAAACTACTTGGTTGCATCGCCCTGCTGATGTACGGCATGAAGGTGATGAGTGAGGCCCTGCAGAAGATGGCGGGCCCGGGACTGCGCCACATTCTTGGTGCAATGACTACAAACCGCTTTACCGGAGTTCTTACCGGAATGCTTGTATGCGTAGCGGTTCAGTCATCGGCGGCGACAACGGTAATGACCGTTTCCTTTGTAAATGCAGCCCTTCTTAGCCTTTCACAGGCAATTTCTGTCATAATGGGAGCAAACATCGGCACGACGCTTTCCGCATGGATAATGTCAGCCGGCTTCTCCTTCAACATAACAAATCTGGTCTGGCCGGTATTCCTGATCGCCGTTATCCTGATTCAAATGCGCAAGCACAGGTATCTTGGCGATTTTCTTTTTGGCCTTTCCTTCATGTTCTTCGCTCTTGGCACCCTTAACGCTACCGGCCGCGAAATGGACCTTGCCCACAATGAGAGCGTGGTTAACTTCTTCGCTTCCTTCGATTCCGGCAGCTATCTGACTATAATCCTGTTCATCCTGATCGGCGGCCTGCTTACCTGCGTGGCGCAGTCGTCAGCGGCCCTTATGGCTATCACAATGGTGCTTTGTACCACCGGAGTGCTCTCCATTTATCAGGGAATCGCACTTGTGATGGGAGAAAACATCGGTACAACGATTACTGCAAATATTGCAGCTCTGTCGGCTAATACACAGGCACGGAGGGCCGCCCTGGCGCATCTGCTCTTCAATGTCTTTGGCGTTCTATGGGTGCTGGCAATTTTCTATCCGTTTGTAAATACAGCTTGTAATCTTGTGGGTGTAGACCCCCATTCGCAGGCCCAAAATCCTGCCAGTCTGTCGTTCGTCCTGGCTACTTTCCATACCATGTTCAATCTTACTAACACATTGATCCTCATTTGGTTTATTCCTCAGTTGGAGGCGGTTGTGAGCAAGATTATCCCGCAGAAAGCAGGCGAGGAAGGATTCAAACTCCAGTACATCCAGAGCGGTATCATGAAAACTCCGGAAATCTCTGTGCTGGAGGCCCAGAAAGAGACCCGGCTCTTTGCGGACAGGATGAGGCTTATGTTCGGTGAAGTACGTGAACTTTATGCAATTGCAGATGCCGATGCCTTTGCAAAGAAGGAGGCCCGCATAAAGGAGATGGAGGAGATGAGTGACCGTCTGGAGAGTGAGATTGGCGGCTATCTGGCCCAGGTTGGAAACGCTCATTTGAGCGACGACACCAAACGTAAGGTGCGTTCGCTCACAAGGGAGGTCAGCGAGCTTGAGAGCATCGGCGACAGCCTGTTCAACCTGTCCAGGGCGATGGAGAGAAAACTTAAGCAGAAGGCTGTTTTTACGGAAGAATTGGAACGCGGCATTGCCGATATGTTCGCCCTCGTAGAGCAGGCGATGGACAATATGTGCCTTGTCCTGAAGGGCGATGGTGACCAGTCTGTTTCCCTGGAGCTTGAAAACAAAATCGACACGCTTAGAACAGTTCTTCTCAACAGAAATACCGACGATGTCGACGAAGGAGTATATAGTTTTGATACGGGAACCATATTTATTGATATAGTCCGCGAGTGCGAAAAGTGCGGGGACTATATCATAAATGTGGTTGAAGCCAAGATGGGTAAGAGGGACAACGTCCCGGAATCCGGAGCACTGAGGATTAACGTATTCCAGAAAGAGGTTTCAATCAACGGTGAACCAGTGGACCTTACTAAGACCGAATTCGAGATCCTGAGCCTTCTTTCCTCCAATCCGGGGCGTATTTTCTCCCGCGAGGAACTGCTGGAGCTAGTCTGGCCCAAGGACGTTGTCGTAGGGGAGCGTGTGGTTGATGTAAACATCCGCCGGATCCGCGCCAAACTGGGTGACCTTTCTGACCATATCCGCACCAAAGCCGGCTACGGGTATTATTACGAGTAAAATATTTATTATATTTGCATTATGAGGTTGTTGGTACTCATAATGTCGCTGGTTTTGTCCCTGTCTTCCGGGGGCAAAAGTAGTGCTGGAGTAGAGCCGCAGAGGCAGGATGATTACAGCATAAATCATGAGATTAACCATGATATATGCCTTACAACGGCATCGGGCCATGTATTTTCCGGCCATAACGGCCCTAATTCAATATCGTTCCGGACAACTCATTCTGGTCACCGGACATCACCCCAAAACAGATCCAACTCCCGTATCGTCAAGTCTGGGAAAATAATAGACAACAATAATTCACATCCTTTCCTGACATCTGCTTTTATCACCTTGTCGGGGGCCAACACTTCTGAAAGATATCTTTATTCGATTTGCCGATTGAGACTTTAGCAGGTTTCCAGCCTTGCTGTCAGCCAGCCATTTTATAGCCGGCCGGATAACCGTATACTCAAATCAAAAATCGAATCAAAATGGAAATTAAATTCAAAAAGGTCCATACAGTCAAGGACCTTGTAATCTCCGGAGCAATTGTGCTTGCCGGAGCCGGACTGTTTTTTGTAAATGCAGGCCTGGGCGTTGTAGTGGCCGCCTCCGGTATTATTTCACTGTTAATCTTCAAGACTGGTTACAAGAGGGAAGGGGATGACCTTCTGCTAAAGTACAAGGCGATGGATGTAGACCATTCCTGCCGTCAGTCACTTAAGGGTTTTCTTGACGGAAAGGATGTCACTCCGGAAGTCAAGGCTCAGGGAAACGGCGGTATAGTGCGCCTGGAGGTTTATTTTAACAGGAGCTCCGGTGTGGCATACGCCCAGCTTTTCGATTTCTCCAGCTATACTTATGAAAAGGCTACGGAAATAGTCGAGCTGCATTCTCCCCGGGCAGAAAAACTTATTAACAAGCTTTAAAGCCATTTTATGACAACGCTATTCCTTATCCTTGTGGGGATTGTAATCATGTTGTGCATCTGGCTCAACAACATTTCTTCCCGCATCGGCATACCAACCCTCCTGGCATTCATCGTCCTGGGTATATTCTTCGGAAACAACGGAATTGTTCCGCTTCATTTCCAGGACTATGATTTTGCCAAGGAGATTTGTACGGTTGCCTTGATTTTTATTATGTTCTACGGCGGATTCGGAACGCGCTGGGATTCAGCCAAACCCATCGTCAGGGAGGCGACCCTGCTTGCCTCCCTGGGCGTTGTCTTTACTGCAGGACTAACGGGTCTGTTCTGTCACTTTGTGCTTAAATGGGGACTTGTAGAGAGCTTCCTGCTGGGCTCTATGGTCAGTTCTACCGATGCGGCATCGGTGTTCTCAATTCTCCGTTCCAAGAAACTGGGTCTCAAAAACAATACGGCCCAGCTGCTGGAAATGGAAAGCGGCAGTAACGACCCCTGTTCATATATGCTTACGGCCTTGATGCTAAGTATCGCATCGGGCACTGCTTCCGGGATAGACATCGCCTGGATGCTGTTTGCGCAGATTGCCTTTGGTTTTGCAGGCGGCATAGGCATTGCAAAGCTGGCTTCATTTATATTGGAGCGCTTCAGAATCAAGGGCGATGGCTTCGATTCGCTTTTCATCCTTGCAACGGCCATCCTGTCTTATGCGCTTACAGACCTTATCGGCGGAAACGGCTACCTGAGCGCCTACATCGTGGGTATCGTGTTGGGTAACACAGATTTCCCGGGCAAGAAAACCCTGGTGAATTTCTTTGACGGGATTACCGGTCTGATGCAGGTTATTATCTTCTTCCTCCTGGGACTTCTGGCCCGCCCTGCACTGCTTCACAAGGCAATTCTGCCGGCTCTGGCCGTCTTTGGTTTCATGCTGCTTGTGGCCCGTCCGCTAACGGTAGGCAGCATTCTTACGCCTTTTCGCAAATACTCTTTCAAACAGCAGACGCTTATTTCATTCGTCGGCCTGCGAGGCGCGGCCTCCATCGTATTCGCCATCATGGCTATCGGCAATGATACGCTTTTCCAGAATGATCTTTTCAACATTGTCTTCTGTATTGTACTTATTTCCATTTCTTTACAGGGTTCCCTCATCCCTTGGATGGCCCGCCGGCTGGATATGACCGATGCCGATGCCAACGTTATGCGTACCTTTAATGATTATTCAGAAGGGACGGAGATGCAGTTTGGCAGCATCGCCATTGCCCCTGGCAGCAAGTGGGATGGCAAGCACGTAAAGGAACTGGGCCTGCCGCGCAACATGCTTATTGCCCTGGTAATTCGCGACGGAAACCGCATTACAGCCCGCGGAAACACCCTTTTGCAGGCCGGTGACAAGGTGATTCTGGTAACAAAGGCCTTTGAAGATACAGAGACCTTTCTGGTAGAAAGGAGGATCAAGAATGGCAGCCGCTTTGACGGTCACAAAATCAGCGATTTCAACACGGACGGCCTTATCCTCCTTATCAAGCGCGGTGAAAAAGAAATCATCCCCCACGGCGGCACCATCCTCCATGAGGGAGACATCCTTGTCATCTTAAAGACGCTTTAATAGCTAAAACCTTACACAGACTCCTTCGAATAACCTTTCTCACTCATAACTTATCGCTGAAATAAATCTAATGTTCAATTATCCATCCAAGTCTGTTTGCTAATGATTTCAGAAAAGACAAGTCCTTAGAAGGAATATTGATTGTTTTTTTAATACTGGAACCATATTCTGCATCTGGCTGTGCCAATGCAAATTCAGGCTCTTCGGTGTCAAAGTGATACCCGTAGACTAATTTTGAAGTATTGGTTTTACTCCTGATGATACTTTTATTGTATTTTTCTTGAAGTTTAGTCCAAAAATCAGAAGAAATTCCGGAAAGGCCAGAGGCTATTTTGCTCGCAACAGACGGTGTAATGCTTCGTGTTCCGTGAATAATAGCACTTAAATGAGACGGTTGAATGCCAATGCTTTCAGCAAAGACTTTTTGCTGTAGTCCTCTTGCTTTAATTTCTTCTCCAAGTATCTCCCCAGGATGTACCGGTATCGCAGGTAAAATGTTATCGTTTAATTCGATATATGTCTTATTTGTTTCCATAATGAGTGTTGTCTATTTCTAAAAGCTGCAATGTCAATTCGTCATTATTTTCCATAAATATAAGTCTGTGTACATATCTGTTTGATAATCGTACTGATGATAGACCTGAATACTGATAACGCAATTGTTCATAATGTAAATAACTGATGTTTTTCAATTCATTAGTATCTTTTGCGGCCATCATTGCATTTACAGCTCTAAAGAAGCCCGATAAAAGTTCTTTGTTTTTACATATCTCCTTGAACTTGCGATTATCACTGGTTGTGTACAGTTCATATAAGTCCGCATCCATGCTCACTCTCATAACTCTTTCTTTTTGCAAAGATAAAGAATTATATTAAATTATCAAAACAATTATGATAATTTAGTCTGACCCATACAGTCTCTTGCTTTCAAATAAGCGATATAAGACAAGCAAACAATAATCCGACATTCTCAATTTGTTTCGTTTTCTACGGTGGGGTTGGTTAAAGTAGAGACGATGGAGGGGAGGGCTTCCATGTAGGCTTTCTGGTTCAGGTGAAGGGTGAAGGAGGCGCGGCCGTCTTGAAGGGAATAGCTTTCTATGCCGATGCCGCTGTCTTTCAGCTTTTTAAGTGTAGCTTCCAGGCCGTCTGCCTCTGTGCAATCGGCGGAAAGAAAGACTGTCTTCTCCTGATGTTTCAGATGGAAGAAATGCATGGCTTCAAGGCAGGCCACGGTAAGGAGTGTGGCGGCAGCGGAAATGTAATACATACCGGCGCCCGAGGCCAGTCCGATGGCCGCTACAACCCAGAGCCCGGCTGCAGTAGTGATACCGCGTACAACATTCTTTTGGAAAATGATAACCCCGGCGCCGATAAAACCGATGCCGGAGACAACCTGTGCGGCTACGCGTGAAGCGTCGTGGTAGTTATCTCCAAAAGCGAACTGGGAGATAATCATGAAAAGTGCACTGCCTATTGCCACCACAAAATGGGTGCGGATGCCGGCTTCCTTGGCCCTAAGCTCCCTTTCAAGGCCAACCAGGCCGCCCAGAAGCCCTGCGACCAGTAGTCTAATTATCAGATTCCACTCCAAAGCCATAGTTATGATATTTAAAGATTATTCCTCTTGGACTCGTAATAAGCGTGACGGGCGGGATTCTCCGGGAACCAGCCTTTAAGGACGCGTCTCTCCTGGGCAAAAATCTCGTGGATACCCCAGAAGCAAGAAAACGCGAAGGCTCCAAGTATCGTAGACCAAATAACGTCGGCTATAAATAGGGAAGTGCCGGCAAAACATAGTCCGGCCAGCAGCAGGACCCACCAGCTGCCCTTGCCCCAGTAATACTCCATCTTTATCACAATAGGATGGCAGATGCCTATTATCAAAAACACCGCCGCTCCCACAATTACTCCACTGAAATTCATTTGGTTATACTTTACTTTTTAATCTCTTTCCTGACGTACCTGTCGCCGGTTTCTTTCTTTACTGCGTCGATGAAAGCGGGAGCATAGGCCGGGGAGGTGTGGCGGCCGCGGACAAGTTCTCCGTTTTCGCTGGGCAGCATTATCTGGTCATTATGCTTTACGATAAGCAGTCGGGCAAGCTTGTCCCAGCGCTTCATCATCTTGTCTGTATAGGCGATAGACTTGGCTGTGAGGAAGTCTGCACGCTCACCGGCGGTAAGCTCAGAGGCGCGTTTGTCTACGCCTTCCTGCTCTGACTCATAGTAGTCTTCAAGTTCTTTTTGGGCATCCTTCAAGTCGCCGATCATGACGCTGTAACGCGGATAAATCATGTTTGCAACAAAGTTGCACATCCAGAAGGCGCTCTCAGTAGAGAACTCCCTGATATTGTTGTTTTCCCTGCGGAAAGGATCCGGCAGGCGGTTGATGCCGCAGTAAACGGGAACATAAGCCACCATGGACGCATCGTCAAGGTTGAAGTAAGTGATTCCGCCAACGGAGTCGGGCAGCCATGAACGCATGCGGCAAACCATCGTCATGCCGCTCTGGGGGCAGCCTATGGGCCTTTCACGGAACATCTTTGTACCGTCGGCAGCCTCAAAGTTAGTAGGCTGGTTGCGGTAAGGGGATGCCCACGGACCGGCGCTTACATCGGCAGTCATGTCAAGGGCGGTGCCCTCATAATGGTCACGCATGTCGTTCTGGATATCGCGGTAAGTCACCGGGGCATCGGGCTTGATCCACAGCGGAAGATGGTCATTTACAGAAAGGTCGCCGTTAAGGAAAGGCAGGTATGAGTCCATTACATCCTTGTCATAATGATGGCGGAAGAAGCTCCATACGCGGGCCTCGCAGTAGCGGATTGCGCCCCAGTCCAGCGGCCCGTAAGCCTCGCGGAAGCTGAAGTCCTTGTCTGCACCGTTAAAATAGCCCATTTCGCGGGCGAAAGAGATGCAGTCGGCAGAATACATACAGTCACCAGGAACAACGTAGAATCCCAGTTTCTTGTCTATCTTCTTGGCCTGGGGGAACTGCTGGATGCGGCTGGAATTGGCATAAGCGGTAATGCAGTCGTCAGGAAGACGCCTTGCCACCCATACTCCGCCCTTGCGGCCGGGGCCTTTGCCGATGAGTTCCATAATCCAGGCTTCCTCTTTGTCACAAACGGCAAAAGATTCGCCGGTAGAATTGTATCCGAACTCCTGGACAAGTTTATCCATGATTGCAATGGCCTCGCGGGCCGATCCCGCCCTCTGGAGGGTAATATGCATCAGGGTGAAATAGTCGAACCAGCCCTCCGGGTTGCGGAGCTCTTTTCGGCCGTCCCAGGTGGTCTCCACTATGGAAACCTGCTTCTCATTCATAAGGCCAACAACGCCGTAAGTATACTCTGCCTGCGGGATATAGTGTGTCTCTGAATTTGGTCCCCAGCCACGCAGGGCTATCATTTCTCCGGGCTCATGGTGTCCCGGAAGCGAATAGCTCAGCGACGATGCAAAGCCGTATCCGTCACAGTTGTATGTGCAGATTACGCTGCCGTCTGCGGATGCTTTCTTTCCGACGATAAGGTTTGTACATGCATCTGAATTAATTGCCGATGCTGCAAGGATTGCGGCCGATGCGGCCAGGGCCAGTATTTTTTTCATATTGGTATAAAATTATCTAAAATCTGAAACTCAGGTAAGCAAGGGTGACCCAGTCGTCCATGCCGATTCTGACACCGGACTCCGCATTAAACCGGATGTCGTTCAGAAGGGCGTTTATGCCAAGCTGGAACTTATCGTTAAAATTATAAATGACAGAGGCTCTGCCTACTGCGGTCAGGAACACCTTATTCTTAGATTTAACCTCTTTGCTTATTTCTGTTGGATATACCGTACCGTCCGGTAAAGGTATTGCTGTGCTGATGGTTATGAAATTCTTGTTGAAAAACACTACCAGAGGGGCCGCCGATGCGTGAATCAGCAGTTTCCCCTGATTGGGAGTGTAGTTATACCCGTAGCCGACTCCTGCGGCAGCCTGATAAAAATCTATTGTCTTCATGCCGCCCAGCATTTGCATCAAAGCTTTGTTCTGAGCCTCAAGCTTCGCATTCAGGAAAACCCCGTAGGCTGTAACAGAGCCGGAAGAACGTTTCTGGATATAGCCGTTACCCATCGCCGCGGGCAGTGAATATCTTTTGGAATTCAAAACATAATAGCCGTTAATGATAGTGGCGCGCAGTTTTGTGTCTCCTTCATTGACATGCATTACATCAGGTGTTGCCGATGCGTCAAGGGTTCCGCTAAGCCCTTCTGTGGTATGACTGCGCAATTCTACGCCTACACCGTTTGTGAGCAGGGATATATTCAAGTCCCTGTAATACCCTTTGGAAACGTTTATGGAGTATTTTACAGACAGAGACCGGTATCCGAAGGCAACCGAAGTCTTGCCGTTAAGGCCGGACTTCATATTGATGTCGATGTCATTGTATGTTGGGATATTATGCCCGGTGACCGATGTGTTTATACCTGCGAAGGCGCTGCTTGCAGATACCATCCAGCCGTGTTTTGGCGGGGAAAGGAACAATGTATCTACGCCTGCCTTAGCACGATAGTCAAGAAAACGTCCTACAGCATCCAGGCTCTTTCCCAGCCAAGTGTCCTGTGCTTTCAGGTTGGCAGACGTAAAACCGGCAAAAAAAAGAATTCCAAATACCAGTGCAGAAAAACGCTTCATTAATTATGGTTTTATTAGGAACAAATATAGGTTTTTTTTATATTTGTACAAACGTTTTTTATATGAAAAAAGTAGCTCTTGCCCTGGCCAGCGGCGGCCCGCGCGGATTCGCATACATCGGAGCAATAGAAGAATTGCTTTCCCGCGGGTACGAAATCACCTCTGTAGCAGGCGCATCCGCCGGCTCCCTTGTGGGCGGAGTCTTCGCCGCAGGCGGCCTGGAGGCGTTCAAAAACTGGCTGTACGGACTGGACCCGGCAAAGGTTGTGTCGCTGATGGACTTCAGCATCGGCAGGAATTATGTTGTCAAGGGAGACAAAGTCATGAATGCAATCAAGGGCATTGTACCCAACGTTAACATAGAAGATTTGTCCATTCCATATGCCGCTGTCGCAACTGATCTTTACACCGGAGAGGAAGTTGTTTTCAGGGAAGGGCCGCTGTTCGATGCCATCCGCGCGTCCATTTCCATCCCGTCAATGTTCCGTCCGGTAAAATGGAAAGGCCGTACGCTGGTAGACGGCGGCATGGTTAACACCCTGCCTATAAGCCTTGTTAAACGCACCCCTGGGGATATTCTGATAGCATTCAACGTGAATCAGATAGATGCAGCATCGCTGCCGGAAAAGTTCAGCCCGGACAAAACCCATATTACTGTGCTTCAACGGGGCTTCGGAATTATGAATGGTACCATAGCCAGAATGGCAATTGAACAGTATAAACCGGAAATTCTTGTAAATTTGCCGTTCGATTCCTACCATGGCGTATACGGCTACTCCCATGCAAAGGAAATCGCAGAAAAAGGCCGCGCCCTCATGGCCGCTGCCCTTGATGAATATGAATCAAACAGAAGAAACTATGAATACTCCAGTAAATGATGTCGCAGGACGCAAGAACTTTGGTTCAGCACACGCCCTTGTTACAACACCCCAGCCTTGCGTAATGATTGCAACCTGGGACAAAGACAAGAACCCTGATGTAATGATGGCCGCCTGGGCCGGACAGCTGGATTACAAGCAGATTGTGATTAGCCTTTCCAAGCACAAAACAACTGAGAATCTGGAACTTACAAAGGCCTTCACCATCAGCTTCGCAGATGAAAAGACAGTTGTAGAGTCTGATTACTTTGGCATGGTAAGCGGAAACAAAGTGCCGGACAAAGTAAAGAAAGCAGGCTTCACCGTTACCCCCAGCCCCAATGTAGACGCACCTATCATAGACCAGTATCCTCTTACGCTTGAGTGCAAGGTGGTAAGCTTTGAGGACGGCTGCCTCATTGGAGAAATCATCAACATGAGCGCAGACGAAAGCATCCTTACAGACGGCAAGGTAGATCTTGCAAAACTTAAACCCATCGTATTTGATGCTTCAGGCGTTTGCTACCGCGCCCTTGGAGACGTTGTAGGTGCAGCCTGGGGCGCAGGAAAAGCATTGGCAGAATAATCGCTGGCAAAGATGAATACAATCTGGATAGTTCTGCCGATCCTGACACTTTTGATGTTCGACCTTGGCCTGACGCTCAAGCTGGGGGACTTCAAAGAGGTGTTTAAAAAGCCTTGGCCCATTGCAGTCGCCCTTTTCGGGCAGCTGTTGCTGCTGCCGGCCATAGCCATCGGGCTGGCCTGGCTGTTCAAGCTGCCGCCGGTCTTTTTCATCGGGCTTGTTCTGATAGCATGCTGCCCCGGCGGAAGTTCATCCAACGTATTCTCCAAACTGGCCGGCGGAGACGTGGCATTGTCGGTCATCCTGACCACTCTGAGCAGCATAATCACCCTTTTCACCATTCCGATAGTGATGAGTTACGCTACGGAACTGGTTGGCAGGAGCGTGGGTATCACCCTTCCCGTAGGGAACCTTATTAAGCAGAATCTTCTGCTGATGCTGCTACCGGTGGTCCTTGGCATCGCGATGCACTATCTTTGGCCCAAGGGCGCAGAAAAAACGGACAAGTTCCTTACCCGGCTGGCGTTTCCGCTGCTTATGGTGCTGATAACCATATTCTTCATCCAGCACTATCGGACAATATTTGACAATCTGGGAGTGCTTGGCGTTTGCGTGACGGCCCTTATCCTGCTTGCAATCGGCTGCTCGTCCCTGCTGTCAAGGCTGGTCCGCACCGGTGCAAGACAAAGGCGCACCGTGGTGATAGAGGTGGGGATGCAGAACGCCGCCCAGGCCATTGCAATAGCCTCAAGCCCTTTTATATTTGCCGATGAAGTCATGGCCATCCCGGCCATCCTGTACTCTCTGATAATGAACATTGTCCTGCTTATTTATGTGGGATTAGTAAGGAGAAAAACTAATTAAATACCTATCAATGAGAAAGTTAACTATTACCCTTATCCTTTGCGTGGTGACTGCTTTCGCAGCCGTGGCACAGAGCCGTATCATTACCGATACCCTCAGCAGCAAAGTTCTTGGCAAAGACGTTCCCTTCAATGTCTACCTGCCTGCAGGCTATGACAAGAGCGACGCCCAGTACCCTGTGGTTTACCTTCTTCACGGACTTTACGGTAACCATACCGATTGGGCCAATACCGGCCGCCTGAAGCTTGTCGCAGACCTTCTGATTGCCTCCGGAGAGGCCGTGCCTATGGTTATCCTTATGCCCTGCGCCGGTGACGAGGACGTTCACCATGTGCAGAACGGCTACTTTAACATGCCAGGCTGCAATTACGAGGACTTCTTCTTCCAGGAGTTCCTGCCTGCCGCAGAGAAGAAATACCGCTGCATCGGCGACAAAGAGCACCGTGCCGTAATGGGCCTTTCAATGGGTGGCGGCGGAAGCACCGTTTACTGCCAGAGGCACCCGGACATGTTCTCCAGCTGCTATGCAATGAGCGCCTGGCTGGACCTGAACGAGGGTGACAAGCGTACCGACCTTGCAGAGACAGACAAGCTCTACATTGTGGCAAAGTCCGTCATGGACAATTCCGCCCTTAACTTTATAGACAACGCCGATGATGCTACGCTTGCCAAGCTTAAGACCGTAAAGTGGTTCTTTGACTGCGGCGACGATGACGGCCTTCTGGACCTTTCCGTCCAGCTTCATATCAAGATGGTTCGCAAGGGAATCCGGAACGAGCTTCGCGTACGCGATGGCGCACACACGTGGGAATACTGGCACACGGCACTGTACAATTCGCTGCCCTTCGCCAGCCGCAATTTCGCTAAATAGAAAAAAGCCGCAATCTGCGGCTTTTTCTATTTGCAAATCATTATATCCAGAATCATCTTGTCCGTTTCCCGCATACCCCGGGAGCCGATGAGCCCAAGATTCCGGATTGTTTTTTCTATGTCTTTGTCTATTATGCCGTCCGTCTCCGAGGCGCAGATTCCGCGCATGGCCAGGACGCTGGACTGGACTGCGCTGGAAACTCCGGAGGCAACCTTCATGGCACAGCCTACCTTGGCCCCGTCGCAAACCATTCCGGTAATGTTGCCCACCATGTTCTTTATGGCGGCGCAGATTTGCTCGTAGTCGCCTCCCTGCAGGTAGACAATGCCGCAGGAGGAGCCCGTAGAGGCTATTACGCAGCCGCAGAGCGCAGACAGCTTGCCAAGGTGGCTCTTAATGTGTATAGCCACCAGGTTGCTCAGGATAAGCGCGCGTGCAAGGCGCTCGTCGTCAATGTTATAACGCAGTGCATAAGCTATTACAGGCATACTTACCGTAATGCCCTGGTTGCCGCTGCCGGAGTTGCTCATGGCCGGCATTGTACAGCCGGCCATTCGGGCGTCCGAGGCAGCGGCGGTGAGCCCCATGGCGTAACTCATGAAGTCGTCCCCGAACACTTCCTTCTGGTTTTCCCGGATGCTCTTTCCAACTCGCAGGCCGTAATCCCCGGCAAGGCCTTCCTTGGCCAGGGCCAGATTCAGGGTACGGTCTTCCAGAATGAACTTAATATCCTGGTAATCAGCTGTTAATGCAAATTCATGGATTTCTTTTACCGTGAGGCCGATGTTATTCCCAGTGCTCTCTTTCGCCGCTGCAGCAGACTCTGCGTTCATCAGAATCTTGTCCTCAAAGGTTGTGCGCACTATCTTGTCGTGGTCGTCCTCAATCACAGCGCTGGCCTCTGTGCCGCCTTTGCGGGTGGTGTATTCCGCGCTGGCTTTCCCGGCGCCAAGCCTTACTGTGGCCTTGACGTAAAGAAGGTGCTCCGTGTCTGCAATCTTTACCTTTATCCTCTTGTCTGCCAGGAGTTTGCGAGCGCGTGCAACGGCGTCCGGGTTAACTCCCTGGAGCACCTCCAGGCCCTTGTCCGCATGGCCGCAGACTGCGCCAAGGGTGGCGGCAATGGGCAGGCCGATCATCCCTGTTCCGGGAATTCCCACGCCCATCGCGTTCTTAAGGATGTTCCCGCTTACCTCCAAATCTATCTGGAAGTTGGCGGTGAGCCTCCAGAGGCTGCAACTGGCGTTGGAGCAGGCCGTACCGTTGTCGGCCAGAATCTCTACGGCCTTGGCAACGGCAAGGGCCACTGCGATAGGCTCCGTACATCCCAGGGCCGGTTTTACCTCCCTGTTGATAAGGTCAATGATTTCCTGTTCTCTTTTGGTCATGGCGTTATTTCTTGTGAAGTGTTAGCAATGTTATTTGCGGATATGAACCTACGCGGAAGGGGAGTATACCTCCTATTCCTTCCGATACATAGATGGCGCGGCCGTCGTCAGAAACGTACTTGCCGCCCCACTCCTTGAACAGCAGCGCTGCGGGCGAAAGGCCCAGTATTTTAAGCTGCATTGCATGGGTATGCCCGGAGAGGGTAAGCTGCACGTCAGACTCCGGCAAAACCTCTGATTTCCAATGCTTTGGGTCGTGAGTCAGCAGTATTTTAAAGGATCCTTCCGGGGCGCCTTCAAGGGCTTTTGCAAGATCTCCCCTGGAGATAAAGAAATTTTTGCTGGTGTTCTCTACACCTGCAAGAACAAGCGAGTCCGCACCGTGGCGGATAAGCGTATGGGAGTTGTTAAGGACAGTCCAACCGGCGCTCTCTTCAAGGCTGCAAAGCCTGTTGAAATTCTCATCGACACTGGCTTTGTCGAACCCGTAATCATGATTGCCGGTAACGGCAAAAACACCGTCGGTCGCGTGCAGGCGGGAAAGGTCTTTAAGGAAGGCATCGGCCTCTGAGGGATAAACATTTACAAGGTCCCCGGTAAAGACGATAAGGTCCGGTTTAAGGGCCAGGACGGAGTCTACAACGCGGCCCGGGAAGTCGCTGCTGCGGCTGTAGCTGCCAAGGTGGAAATCGGACAGATGAACAATCCTGTAGCCGTCGAATGCAGATGGAAGTGCCTCAAACTCAATTACTTCTTCCTTAATTTGCAGCCGATGGAAGCCGATGGTCATACCGTAAACGAAGAACAGGATCACTGCGCCTGCAAGTATAAAAGCGGCTTTTTTGCCGATGAGTCTGTGGAAGAGGGCGAAGACCATTTTGGGCAGCACAAACACAAGGACAAGGCTGTAAGTGGCGCGCATGAAGAAGGTGTGCCAAAGGCCGCTGACCGCGCCTATAACGCACAGGCCCAGCAGCAGGGTAGGGAGCCACCATACAAGGGACTTCCAGCCTTTTCCGCGGAAGAATTGTTTCCAAAGGTACCAGTCGGTCAGAAGTACCAGCGCGCTTGCGAGAATACCGGGTATAAACATTTTTATTTTTCTTTCCTGAATGCCCTGGGAGACTTTCCAAGGCGTATTTTTACAAATTTACCGAAGGACGACATGTTGGGGAAGCCGAACTGTACGGACAGCTCCTTGATGCCGGTGGTGGAGAATTCCAGCTCCTGGCGGATGTGGCTGGCGACGTTGTTCAGAATCAGTTCATGTGCGCTGATTCCGCATACATCGTTGGTTACGGCGGAAAGGTATTTTGGCGTCACAAAGAGGGCGTCTGCGTAATGCTTCAGGGACCTCTCGCGGCCGCCGCTTTCTGCCAGCATCTCCATGAACTTCTTGAAAATGACGTCCTTGCTGCGTACATTCCTGTCTTCTGCCATAACAAGGTCTCGGTTAAGGATTACGCACAGCTCGTAGATTACGCACTGGAGCAGGGCGCGGATAATCTCGTCATAATAGAATCCGCGCGGAGTGCGCAGCTTGCCTTCTATTACGCGGTAATAGTTGGAGGTGAGTTCGCGGTCCTGGTCGCTAAGATGGAAGACCGGGTTGCTGCGCGCATACATTAGGATACTCCATACGTTGCGTCCGGTGCGGATGCTCTCCAGGAACGACTTGTATTCTACTCCAAGGTATTTTATGTCTTTGCTGTTTCCTTTATCTGCGTCCGATGCGCCCAGGTTGACTCCCGGAGGCAGAATCAGGATGTCTCCCGTACTGATCCTGTACTTCTTGCCACTAAGTCTTATGCTGAAGGAGCCGCTGTCGCAGATGCTAAGGAGTACCATCCCGCCTTCTTCTGAATAGGCGGTGTTGTACAGGTCGCATGCTTCTTCCATGCTTTTTGGTATGACGATGTCCGATTGCAGGGGCATTTTGGATAATAATTAGATTATACTGGTCATTTTTGCAAAGTTAGGGATTAATTTTGAATATTGTAGTGCTTTTGACCACTTTGTTGCGAAAATTTATAAAAAATTCGCCATACCTTTGCCGCCGTGAATTTAAAACCTAAACCTTTATGACAAAGAGAATCATGGTGGCCCTTGCCACAACATTTATATCAGCCTCTGCTTTTGCAGGCGGTTTCGTAACCAATACCAACCAGACCGTTGCTTTCCTTCGCCAGCCGGCACAGGACGCAACTATCTCTGCCTCAAGTGCTTACTTTAATCCTGCCGGTGTGGGTTTCCTGGACCGCAAGTTCCATTTCTCCTTCAACTGGCAAAGCGCTCACCAGAGCAGGGAAGTAACTGCCAACTATGCTCCTCTTGCACTGGGCAACGCTTCTGCGCAGAAGAAGTACAAGGGTTTTGCAAATGCCAATTTCCTTCCTTCAGTAGATCTGGCATGGCGCTTCACCGACGACTTCTTCGCTTCCTTCCATTTTGGCGTTGTTGGCGGCGGTGGCAAAGCTACCTATGACAACGGACTTGGTTCGCTGGAAAGCATGGTTGCCATCTATCCCGCAGTCATCAACAGGCTCGTGGGCGCAAATGTATGTACTTACAGCGCCGATATCAACCTTATCGGCAAACAGTATATATTTGCTGGTCAGCTTAATATCGGCTATCGTATCAACGAACACTTGAGCATCGCTGCCGGCCTTCGCGCGAATTATTTATATAATAATTACAGCGCCGGCATCCGCAATATTTCTATTGACGGTTTGCAGAATGTTCCCGCACTTGCTCCGCTTGCAGCAGGCCTTGGCGCCCTCCTGGCAGACCGCGAACTTGACTGCACACAGACGGATCTGGCCTGGACTCCGGTAATCGGCATCGACTATAAGGCAGGTCCCTTCAACTTTGCAGCCAAGTACGAATTCAACACATCGGTTCGCCTAAAGAATGAGACAGCAGTCGGAAAAGATGCAGGCATGGCACATTTTGCCGACGGCGCAGATGACATCGCCTCCGATATCCCGGCCCTCCTTACCATCGGCGCAAGCTATGATGTCCTTCCTTCACTTCACCTGAACCTTGGTTTCCACCAGTATTTTGACAAGAATGCATCGTTCCATAACTCTGCAACCGGTGCCAACGACCGTCAGGATTCAATCGACAAAAATGCATATGAACTGCTTGCTGGTGTGGAGTACGATCTTTCCAAAAAGTTCACTGTAAGTGCCGGCGGTCAGCTCACACGCTTCGGCTGGGGAGAGGGCTGCGAGTTCATCAATGACCAGTCTTTCAATGTCAATTCTTATTCTCTTGGAGCCGGTTTCCGTTACCATCTGAATGATAAGATCTGCATCGATGCCGCGGTGTTCAAGACTTTCTATGACAAGACAGACAAGGTCATGTCCGACTACAACAACGCAGGCGCTTCTGCCTTCGCAACCCTTTCACAGGTTGCCGGCCAGATGCTTGGTGCAGTTGCTCCCGGCGCCACTGCGGATTCTTTCAAGGTTCCCGGAACGGATACTTACTACCGTACCAACACGGTATTTGGCCTCGGAATAAACATTGCCTTCTAGCCTGTGGCGGCTAAATAGCTTAACTACAGCATTTTACGTCAAAACGGTGGGTCTTTTTCAGACCAACCGTTTTTGTTTAATGTCCTGTGAGAAAACAATTTAGCTGCCACGCGCTTGTATTTTAGGGCGGTTATCGCTAACTTTGGGAAACGAAAAAGGTCCCGGGAAGGGACCTTGGGAGCCGCGAACGGGACTCGAACCCGCGACCTGCTCATTACGAATGAGCTGCTCTACCAACTGAGCTAAAGCGGCATAAAGGACTGCAAATATAGAAATTTTTTAGGAAAAACAAGAATGGAGGCGGATATAATCATAATCGGAGGCGGAGCGGCAGGGCTTATGGCGGCTTTTGGGGCCGCAAGTCAGGCGGCAGCCAGGAAAGCATCGGCAGAGAATGCGCCGGCGGGAAAGCCGGTGAGCGTAGTTGTACTGGAGAAGATGCCAAGGCCGGGACGCAAGATTATGATTACGGGAAAGGGGCGCTGCAATTATACCAACGTCAAGAGCTGGAACGACTTTGCGCCGCACATCCGTACAAACCAGGGCTTCATGAGGGCCGCTTTCAGGAACCTTACCCCGGAAACCCTTATCCGTTTCTTTAATGAGCATGGGCTCCAGACTGTAATCGAACGGGGAGACCGCGCCTATCCGGCCACCTACCGGGCGTCGGATGTCGTTGACTCCCTTGCCGCGGCCGCTGTCAAGGCGGGTGCCAATATCCTGCAGGACAAAGAGGTACGCACGGTAAGGGAACAGCAAGAAGCGGGCTTTTTCATCGCCTGCCAGGACGGAACGGAATTCACCTGCAAGAAACTTATTATAGCCACTGGCGGGCTGTCTTATCCCGCAACCGGTTCTACCGGGGACGGCTACGACTGGGCAGAGAACATGGGGCACAGCCTCCGGCCTTGCTTCCCCTCGCTTACCGCGCTTGTGCCGGAGGGTTATAAAACCATGCCGGAGCGTATGCCAAAGGGCACCCAGAAGGGCCACATAGACAGGGGCATACCGCTTTCTGACTGGGGCGGCAGCCTTTGCGGCTGCTCCCTCAAGAACGTGGAAGTCACCGCCTATGCCGGGCAGAATGTATTGCAGAGCGAGTTCGGGGATTTTGACTTCACCGACGGCGGAATTGAGGGCCCCATCGGCTTCCGGCTCAGCCGCAGTTGCGTAAAGGGGCTTATCAACGGTAACAATATTTCCCTGGTGATTGACCTTAAGCCTGCTGTACCAAAAGAGGAACTGCTGGCAAGGATATCCAGCCTTGGGGATTTACCGGTTAAAGTATTGCTGCAGAAGTTGTTACCCGGTGAACTTATAGCCGGTTTCACGGCCTCTAACCCTCAGGTTTTCAGCGGAAAGAAGCTGGATGCAGAGGCCCTTACAAAAGCCCTTAAGGGCTGGAAACTACCTATTGAAGGCTTTGTTGGCTATGAGCGCTGTGTGGTTACAGCCGGCGGCGTAGACACGGATGAGCTTGTCCCAAAGACCATGCAGTCCAAGATTACGGATGGCCTGTATTTCTGCGGAGAGGTTATGGATGTGGACTGCGATACCGGCGGGTATAATCTTCACTGCGCCTTTGCTACCGGACTGCTTGCCGGCCAAAGCGCCGCTAAATCTTTATAAGTTATGGAAAAGATAAAAAAGGCTGTATTGATGGATGCCGGAACGGTCCTGTTCCAGTCTTCCGGCGGCTTCGGGCCAAACCTGGGGCAGCTGGAAAAGGAACTCAAGGAACTTGGCCGCGTTACCTGGATCCCGGATGTCCCGGAGGCCGCCCTTCCAAAGCCTATGCGTGGTTTTGATTTCCTTTTGGATAGGAGCAATTTCTTGAGAACCAATTATTTAGCACTTCGCCTATCCGATGCCGGCCCGGCCGGGACAACAGATTCAGAGGGCAGGGAAGTGCGCCGCTATGCAATCGAGCTGGTAGCTACTCCTACCGGAAACATCGACAAAGCAATAGAAAAACTCAGAAACAAATACAAGGTAATATGAACAAAGCTGGAAATTTCTTTGAGAAATGGAGCCGGACGAGCTTGGTTCTCAGGATTCTGGGCGGCCTGATAATTGGTGCGGCTCTTGGACTGTTGCTTCCGCAGTGGCAGTTTATCGGCATATTGGGAGTAGTCTTCGTAAGCGCCCTCAAGGCCGTTGCGCCCGTGCTTGTAGCCATTCTGGTGATGGCTTCAATCGCCAGGGCTCACGGCGGCCTGGGCCCGCGCTTCAGGACTGTGATTGCGCTTTACTTGATAAGTACGCTCATGGCCGCGCTGGTTGCCGTTGTTGGCAGCACTGTATTTCCTATCAAGATGCAGCTTCAGGGCCTGGCAGAGGGCAGCGCTCCCAACGCCCTTGGAGATGTTTTCACCAATCTCCTGGCCAACATGGTGTCCAATCCGCTGCATTCAATTGCCAATGCCAACTACATCGGAATTCTTTTCTGGGCTATTCTTATCGGTCTGGCGCTCAAGAAGTTAGCCTCGCCGGGAACAATTAAGGTCGTTTCTGATTTTGCCGATGTCATAACGTTGATTGTAAAGTGGATTATACAGTTTGCGCCTTTTGGAATCATGGGCCTGGTGTTCTCTGCCATCTCTGAGAGCGGCCTGATGATTTTCACGACTTATGGCAAACTTGTGCTGCTCCTGGTGGGCTGCATGCTCTTTAACAGCCTGGTTCTTAACCCGATTTTGTCTTACATCGCTACGCGCCGCAATCCTTATCCGCTGCTTTGGACCTGCCTTAAGGAGAGCGGCCTGAATGCCTTCTTTACCCGTTCTTCTGCTGCGAACATTCCTATTAACATGGGGCTTTGCAAGAGGTTGGGGCTTGACGAGGACTTTTATTCCGTGAGCATCCCGCTGGGCGCTACAATCAATATGGACGGCGCTGCTGTGACCATCACTGTTATGACGATGGCTGTTGCCCACACCGTAGGCGTGGAGGTGAGCTTTGTTTCTGCGCTGATTCTGGGCATAATGGCTACATTGGGAGCCTGTGGCGCTTCCGGTGTGGCCGGCGGCTCTCTGCTGCTTATTCCTATGGCATGCTCTTTCCTTGGGATTGGAAACGATGTTGCGATGCAGGCTGTGGCCGTTGGTTTTATCATCGGTGTGGTTCAGGATTCTGTAGAGACTGCCCTTAATTCCAGTGGCGATGTTTTCTTTACCGCTACGGCAGAGCTTGCGGACCGGGGTAAAAAGAAATGATGAAGCGCTTCCTTCTCCTTTTATTCTTGCCTATGCTGGCTTGTTCCCGGCCTCCCCAAAGGCCGGAGAGGGCTATGGAGTATGCTGCGCTTTTGCGTGTGGGGGAGGATGAGATTATAAGCGTTTGTCCCTTTGATGGGACGGAGGATACGCTTCGTGTGACCGAGCCGCTTGGTAAGGTGATTTGCATGTCTACTTCCCATATTGCTTTCCTTGATGCAATTGGTTGTGATTCAGTTGTTTGTGGGGTTTCTGGTGCGGCGTATGTGAGTTCGCGGATGTTGCGGGAGAGGTTCGATGCGGGTTTGGTTTATGATGTGGGTTATGACCAGGCCCCGGATTATGAGCGGATTGTTGCTTTGCAGCCGGATGTTTTGCTGGCGTACCGGGTTTCTGCGGCGGAGTCGCCTTTCTTGGCGAAGTTGAGTTCGTTGGGGGTGAGGGTTTTTACGTTGTATGAGTTTTTGGAGGATCATCCTTTGGGGAGGGCGGAGTATATTAAGGCTTTCGGGACGATGACTGGCCGCCGCTCCCTTGCTGATTCTCTTTTTGCTGCTATTGCCAACGACTACAATTTGATCGCAAAAAGGATAGACGACCAGATAGACTATCCTCAGAGCAAAAAAATAGGGGTCCATGCCCATTCGGATAGTCTATCTGGTCTTAGAGGCGATTCGTTGAATCGGGATAGGCGTCTGAGCGACATGGACCAATACTATCGGAGCGAAGATGGCTATCTTGATTCAACGGTAAGGATAAAGGTGCTGATGAATATTCCGTATGGCGATGTGTGGTATGTGCCGGGTGGGGAGAGCTATATGGCAAGATTGGTGAGGGATGCCGGGGGTGAGATTTTGGGAGCGAAGGAAGGGGAGTCGCAGTCAAGGGCTATTACTGTGGAGGAGGCGTATGTGCTGTCAAAGGAGGCGGATTGCTGGCTGAATCCCGGCTGGTGCCGCAGCCGAAGGGATTTGGATGCTTCCAATCCCATGTTCAAGAACTTCCGTATTCCTGCAATTTACAATAACACCCGCCGGGTAACAAGCGGTGGCGGAAACGACTTCTGGGAAAGCGGCTATGTGAATCCTCAGGTGATTCTGAAAGACCTCAGGACAATCTTTGATGCGGTGGAAAGCGGCAAGTCTGTGTCGGATTCCCTATATTATTACATTGAAGTCAAGTAGCGGATTCTCCGCCAGGGAAAACTTACCCGTAAAATGGAAGGGCCCAGTACCCTCAAGAGGAGCCGGGGCGGCAAGCTCCAGCGCCATTATATCCCCGTTCCGCAGCAAAACACGCCTGCTGGCGCTTGCCAGGGCTGCCTTTATAAAAGGATCGGCGTCAAGATCGGCACGGAAAACCTGGGCATCGTTAATCTCAAAAGAAAATACATCGGCAGCGCCGGAAACGGAATACTCCGGATAAGGCTCCGGGAGCAGGGAACTGTGATTCAGGCAGCAAGCCTGGGCAAAAGCCTCCGGAGAGGAGAATGCGTCATCGGCATAAAAAAGAACGCCGTAAGCGGTGGGAGCAATATATCTTCCGGCGAACTGGGTCTGGATGAACTTGCCCGGACGGATCACCGGGGCGTAGGCCACAGGCACCCATAGGAGCCCCTTAATGAAGTCCGGCACGTAAAAATCACGGTTGTAACGCTCCCAGGTGATGTCCGGGCGTACAACCGTGAAGTCATTATGTGTCTGAACAACAATATTCATAGCGCCTATCTGCCGCCGAAGTGCTTGATAAGAAGGTCTGCGGCATTGTCAAAATCCTTGCCTTCCAGCGGCTTGGAAGCCTCTTTTTTGGCAGCCTTCCGCTCCTGCGCGAACTGGCGTGCAAGGACGTCGAACTGACGCTTAGTGTCCATGGTGAAGTCTCCCTGGGAGATCCAGGCAAAGTAAGAAGGCTCTGTCTGCCATACCTCACGGGCTGTTTTGCCCTTGTGTTTGCCAAAGGTGATGACGGCTTCTCCGTTTTCTCCGAAGGCAAGCCTGCCGGCGTAATCTATGGTTTTGGGACGTCCGCCAAAGTTTGCAAGGAACTTGACGTCGTTCTTAAGCTCGTTCGGATACTTGTCCAGCTGTCCTTTCAGCACCTGATAGGTCGCAACCGTATCGGCCTCGGCCGTATGAGCGTTTTCAAAGTCTTCGCCGCCGCAATAGAAGCGGTAGGCGCTGCGCAGGTTGCGCGGCTCCATGGTATGATAGATGGTCTGTACGTCCACCATCTTCTTGCTGTGAAGGTCAACGTCAATATCGCGGCCCAGGTAGTGGCGAACACGCTCGAACTCCTCTGCCAGGAGAGGAAGGTCGAACTTGGCGGAATTGAAGCCGGCTAGGTCGCTGTCCTTAAGATAGGGAAGGATTTCGTCCACGAGGTCCTGGAAACGGGGACAATCCTTGAGCATATCGTCCGTAAGGCCGTTTACGGCGCTTGCGGCGGGATGGATAGGGTGCTGGCAGTTGTTCTCATAGTCCCAGGGCTTCATGCGCCAGGTCTTGATGCGTTGTTCCCCGCCGGGCATAACCTGTACAAAACAGAGTTCCGCGATACAGTCCGTAGTAATACTAAGGCCGGTGCTTTCAATATCAAAGAATAGAAGCGGCCTTTCCAGATTTAATTCCATTGCAATACTATCATTCAGAATATTCAAATTGCACATTGAGAACCAAAAAATAGTGGTCCATGGCTCTCAATGTGCAATTTGATTATTATCTAACCATAATAGGCATTACGATGCCGAATACCTTGACCTTCTCTGACTCGCCTTCTGAAGGGAGGATGAGCACTGAACGGCGCTTGTCTGCGAACTTGAGGGTGATTTCCTCGCAGTCCAGGTTGCTCAGGATTTCCGTTACGTGGGTGGATTTGAAGCCGATTACAAGGTCGTCTCCGTCGTAGCGGCATTCTACCTTCTCATGTGCTGCAATCTCAAAGCCCACATCCTGTGCCGATACCTCCAGGCTGCCCTGGGTGAGCTCGAACTTGATGTGGTTGGAAGCCTTGGGAGAGCAAACTGCGATACGTTTTACGGTATTGAGCAGCTGAGCGCGGTTTATCTTGAGAATGTTGGAATTGTTCTTGGGAATGATGGTCTTGTAGTCCGGGTATTTGCCCACTACAAGGCAGCTGAGCATTGTGGTGGCGCCGAACTTGATCTGGGCTATCTTTTCATCGAAGGTGATGGCTACTGCGCCCTCTTCCTTGCCAAGGATGGCCTTGAGTACGTTTGCGTGGCGTTTGTTCAGGATGAACGATGCCTCCTGGGGCGCCTTGACATCATCGGCCGTGAAGCAGATAAGTTTCTGGAGGTCCGATGCCACCAGGGTGGTGTTGTCCGGTTTGATATCGAAGAAGATGCTGTTCATGATGGGACGGTTTTCCTCATCTGAAGAAGCATAAACGGTGCTTGAAATACCGTCGGACAGTGTCTGTGCGGGGAACTCTATTGTAACGGCGGTTTCACCGGGTTTCTGGAAAACAGGATAGTCCTCCGGGTTGAAGAAAGGAAGGGTGGACGAACCGGTTGTCCATGCGCACTCGAAGGAGTTTGCGCTCTGGTTGGTGGAAATGGTTACAGGCTGGTCCGGGAGCTCCTTGAGCAGGTCTGTAATCTGCCTTGCGGGAACTGCGATGCTGCCTTCTTCCTCTGTATTCTGAACATTGAGTTCTGTCTTGAGGGTGAGCTCCATGTCAGATGCTGTAATTTCCAGGGTCTGGCCTTTCAGAACAAAGAGGTAGTCTTCCAGGATAGCCTCGGTTGTCTTGGCCGGAATAGCTTTCTGGACTGTAAGGATGGCCTTCAGAAGGTCTGTGCTGGATACTGAAAACTTCATAGTATAGTATTTTTATATTTTATCTTTCGATAGTCAAACAAAGGTAAGAAATTTTTTTTGGATTTGCCAAATGGTTTTGGCATAGTGTTTGAGTTTGTCCACATTTGGTTTTTTGAAATTAAAAGGAAATTAAAATACAGAGATTATGAAGAAGAATTTAGTTACAGTATTGATCTCAGTAGCCGCAGCAGCCTTGACGGCTTTCTTAATTGTTAATCTTTCATCAAATAAAGGCACTGCAGGCTATGTATACGGTGCCGACACCAGTGCAACCGGCAATCCCGTTTACAGGACGGTGAACCTGTCGCAGACAGAGTACCCGGACTTTACTTTTGCCGCAGAATCTGCCGTAGAGGCAGTTGTATATGTCAAAGTGACTGTCAAATCGTCACGTCAGGACGAGATGATGGATCCTTTCTTCCGTTTCTTCTTCGGTGACGAGAGCATGGGCGGAGCACAGGCCCGTCAGGCCAGCGGCAGCGGCGTTATCATCCGCGAGGACGGCTACATCGTCACAAACAACCATGTGGTTGAGAATGCAGAAAAAGTAGAGGTAACACTCAATAACAACAAGACTTACGAGGCTACCATCGTGGGCACCGATCCCGCTACCGACGTCGCCCTTATCAAGGTAGAGGAAACCGGTCTTCCGACCATCCCCTTCGGCAACTCAGACGAGCTCCGTCTTGGCCAGTGGGTCCTTGCAATCGGCAGTCCTTATGACCTCCGTTCCACCATCACCGCCGGCATCGTCAGTGCAAAAGGCCGTCAGATGCAGCACTCCAGCCGCGAGCTCAAGATTGAATCTTTCATCCAGACCGATGCTGCCGTTAATCCCGGCAACTCAGGCGGCGCTCTTGTAAACGAGAAAGGTGAGCTAGTAGGTATCAACACCGCAATTATCTCACAGACAGGTTCTTACACCGGTTATTCATTTGCCATCCCGGCAAATCTGGTTAAAAAAGTCATCGGCGATATCATTGAGTTCGGCTCTGTAAAGAGGGCTCTTCTTGGCGTGACAATGCAAGAAATTGACAGCAAAAAAGCAGAAGAATTGAAACTTTCTTCTCCGGAAGGCGTATATATTGTAGAGGTTATGAAAGGCAGTGCTGCTGACAAAGCAGGATTGAAGTCCGGAGATGTACTCATCGCTGTCGGTTCCGTTACCGTTAAGAGCATGGCGGAGGTTCAGGCACAGGTGGCAAGCTATCGCCCCGGTGACAAAGCCAAAGTTACTGTTATCAGGGAAGGGAAGACCTTGAACTACGAGGTTGAATTCCTGTCCACTGAAGACGCTAATGCCCAGGTAGGTGCCGATGGCTCTGTTTCTTTCTATGGCGCTACCCTCAAAGCTGCGGACTCAAAGGTTCTGGCACGTCTGGGACTTAAGAGCGGTGTCCTCATTGAAGAGGCCGGCAGCGGAAAGATGCGCCAGAGCGGAGCTTCCGACGGATTCATTATCCTGTACGTAAACGATCAGCCTGTTTCTACACCTCAAGATGTGGTAAATATAGCCAAAAAGGCCAAGAAGTCCGTATTCTTCCAGGGTGTAACATCCTCAGGCAGAGAGGCTTACTTCGGCTTCGGCAAGGATTAAAAGATATGAGACAGCTTAAGATTACAAAATCCATCACTAACCGTGAGAGTGCGTCGTTAGACAAGTATTTGCAGGAAATCGGCCGCGAGGAACTGGTTTCACCGGAGGAAGAGGTAGAACTGGCCCAGCGAATCAGGAAAGGAGACCAGGCAGCCCTGGAAAAGCTCACAAAGGCAAACCTAAGATTCGTAGTTTCAGTAGCTAAACAGTACCAGAATCAGGGCCTCAGCCTCCCGGACCTCATCAACGAGGGCAACCTGGGCCTTATCAAGGCCGCGGAAAAGTTCGATGAAACCCGTGGATTCAAGTTTATATCTTATGCTGTATGGTGGATTCGTCAGTCAATCCTTCAGGCCCTGGCAGAGCAGAGCCGTATCGTAAGGCTTCCCCTTAACCAGGTGGGTTCGCTTAACAAGATCAACAAGGCTTTGTCCAAGTTTGAGCAGGAGAACGAGCGCCAGCCTTCAAGCGAGGAACTTTCAGAGATGATTGACGTCCCTAAGGACAAGATTTCAGATACCCTCAGGGTCTCCGGAAGGCACGTGTCCGTTGACGCTCCCTTCGTAGAGGGAGAGGACAACAGCCTGCTGGATGTGCTGCCCAACGATGATTCGCCCAGCGCAGACCGCGGCCTTATCAACGAGAGCCTTAACACGGAGATTGAAAGGGCGCTTGCAACCCTCACTACCCGAGAGCGTGAAATCATCAAGTCTTTCTTTGGCATCGGCTGCCAGGAAATGACGCTGGAAGAGATAGGGGAGCGCTTTGGTCTTACCCGTGAAAGGGTGCGCCAGATCAAGGAAAAGGCAATCCGCCGTCTCAAGAATGTATCAAGGAGCAAACAGCTCAGGGGTTATCTGGGTTAAGCTGCAATTATGATGAGTCCGGAATTATTTATTCAAAACAAGGCGGCAGAGGCTATTGCCGCCTTGTATAGTGTAGAGACCGAGCCTTCCACCCTCCAGGTATCGGTAACCAGGAAAGAGTTCGAGGGAGACTATACACTGGTGGTATTCCCCCTTCTGCGGGTGTCAAAGGCATCTCCGGAGGTGACGGGAAACGCCATTGGCTCATGGCTTAAGGACAATGTGCCGGAGATAGCGGGCTTCAACTGTGTCAAAGGCTTCCTTAATATCCTCTTCAGCGACGTTTACTGGAATGAGGAGCTGCGCTCTGTCGCCGCCGATGAAAACTTTGGCCAGCTGCCTACGACGGGCCGCCGCGTTATGGTGGAATTCTCTTCCCCCAATACCAACAAGCCCCTGCATCTTGGCCACATCCGCAACAACCTCCTGGGTGACAGCGTTTCCCGCCTCCTTAAGGCCGGCGGAAACGAGGTGATAAAGTCTACCATCGTCAATGACCGCGGTGTGCATATTTGCAAGTCGATGCTGGCATGGCAGAAGTTCTTTGATGGCAAGACTCCGCAGTCGGAGGGCATCAAGGGAGACCACCTGGTAGGAGACTGCTACGTTGCCTTTGACAAGTGGTACAAGAGCGAGGTCAAGGAGCTGATGGACAAGGGTTTATCAGAGGAAGAAGCCAAGAAGGAGGCCCCTTCCATCAAGGCTGCCCACGATATGCTTGTAGCCTGGGAGAAGGAGGACCCTGAGGTTCGCGCTCTCTGGAAGAAGATGAACGGCTGGGTTTACGAAGGCTTTGACCAGACCTATGCCGCCCTTGGAATTACCTTTGACGTCGTGGACCACGAGTCAGAGACTTACATTCTTGGTAAAGAACTGGTACAGAAGGGTTTGGATAGCGGAGTCTTTGTCCGTGAGGCCGATGGTTCCGTGTGGTGCGACCTTACCGCGGACGGCCTTGACCGCAAGCTTGTGCTCCGCGGCGACGGTACTTCCGTTTACATTACCCAGGACCTTGGCACCGCAGAAAGGCGCTTTGCAAATTATAACCTGGATTCCCATGTTTATGTTGTGGGCAATGAGCAAGACTATCATTTCCAGGTACTTAAGCTAATTCTTAAGAAGCTTGGCTTTGATTGGGCTGATCAGATTTACCACCTCTCTTACGGCATGGTAGAGCTCCCGGAAGGCAAGATGAAGTCCCGTGAGGGCACTGTAGTCGACGCCGACGACCTTATTGAGGCCATGTACCAGGAGGCTAAGAAAACATCGGAGGAAAGCGGCAAGCTGGCCGATATGCCGGAGGATGAAAAGGAGAAGCTGTACCACATGATCGGCTTGGGAGCGCTAAAGTACTTCATCGTGAAGGTGGATCCCAAGAAGACCATGCTCTTCAATCCCAAGGAGTCCATCGACTTCAATGGCAATACTGGTCCTTTCATACAGTACACCCATGCGCGAATTTGCTCCATTTTAAGGAAGGCCGCAGAGCAGGGTATTTCCTTTGGCGCCGATGATGTTTTGGATTCGATAGCTCCTTCTGCCAAGGAGGTGCGCCTGGTTAAGCTGCTGGGCCTGTTCCCGTCCAAGATAGGGGAGGCCGTAGCCGCCTTGAGCCCCGCCGTGGTTGCTAATTACGCCTACGAGCTAGCCAAAGAGTTCAACCAGTATTACCATGATACTCAGATACTTAAGGAGCCGGACGCCGTGCTGCTGAAGTACCGCCTGGTGCTCATCGCCACCCTGGCCCGCACCCTCCGCTCCGCCATGTCCGTCCTGGGCATCCAGCTCCCGGACCGGATGTA
>OMVB01000107.1 GCA_900314395.1 uncultured Prevotellaceae bacterium
GGTACAAATAGATTTTCCGTCTAAGGGAAGATAACTATAATCTGTCCGAAGGAATTTATTTGAGATAATTCGAAAGTTTATCTTTGGCGTAGGAGACGGTAACGCGGAAAGACTTTTTGGAAGAAGAAGGAGCATCGAACATAGCATCATCGAAAACCCTCTCACAAATAGACCTCAAACCACGCGCGCCCAAACTGTTACTGATGGAAGTATCCACAATAAGATCCAGAACCTCCGGATCAATAACCAACTTTATACCATCCATCTGGAACAACTTCTCATACTGCTTCAGCACGGCATTCTTAGGCTCAGTAAGGATCCTCTTCAGGGCGTCCCTGTCCAGTTTATCCAGGTAAGTAATTACAGGCAGACGGCCGATAATCTCCGGAATAAGACCGTACGCACGCAAATCCTGGGCATTCACATACTGTAACAGATTCTCCTTATCCACAACAGGCTTTGAAGCACTGTTAAAGCCAATCACCTGAGTATTAAGTCTTTGCGCAATACGACGCTCAATACCCTCAAAGGCGCCGCCGCAAATAAACAGGATATTCTGGGTGTTGACATGCACAAACTCCTGCTCCGGATGCTTGCGCCCGCCCTTTGGCGGCACATTTATGACACTGCCCTCAAGGAGTTTAAGCATAGCCTGCTGCACACCCTCTCCGGAAACATCACGCGTAATTGAAGGATTGTCACTCTTACGTGCAATCTTGTCAATCTCGTCAATAAAAACAATTCCGCGCTCCGCCTTGGCTACATCAAAATCAGCCTCCTCCAGGAGACGGGTCAGGATACTTTCCACATCCTCACCTACATAGCCTGCTTCCGTCAGGACAGTAGCGTCCACAATAGTAAAAGGCACATCCAGCAGCCGGGCGATAGTCCGTGCCATAAGCGTCTTTCCCGTTCCTGTAGGCCCGACCATGAGGATATTGGATTTCTCCAGTTCAACATCGCCCTCCTTAAGGGACTCATTGTTACTCAGGCGCTTATAATGGTTGTATACAGCAACGGCCAGCTGCTTTTTAGCGCGATCCTGGCCAATCACATAATTATCCAGGAAAGCCTTGATATCCGCCGGCTTCGGGGCCGAATCCAGTTCTATCTTGCTCTCACTTTTCTTGGCGGCCATATGCTCCTTGATATACCCGTCAAGCTCTTTTACACAGTCTACGCAAATGCACGAGCCGTCCATGCCTTGGATAAGCATGGGGCCTTCGCCCTCCTGACGACCGCAGAAAATGCAATACCGCTTGGAATCGTTTACTTTTTTACTCATTTTTTCTTTGAAAGAATCTCGTCCACCATTCCGTAATCCTTTGCCTCCTGGGCAGTCATCCAGTAATCACGGTCAGCATCGACAAATACCTTGTCATAAGGCTGTCCGCTGTGCTTGGAAATGATGTTGTAAAGCTCTGTACGGGTCTTTTCAATCTCTGCGGCGGCAATAAGTATGTCCGATGCCTGTCCCTGGGCGCCGCCGAGCGGCTGATGAATCAGCACCCTTGAATGAGGCAGGGCGGAACGTTTGCCGGCAGCACCTGCGCAAAGGAGCACGGAACCCATGGACGCAGCCATTCCGGTGCATATTGTAGCAACATCTGGCTCTATCAGCTGCATCGTATCGTAAATAGCAAGGCCTGAATGAACCTGGCCACCCGGGGTGTTCAGATACAGGGAAATATCGGCAGTGCTGTCCACAGATGCAAGGAAGAGCAGCTGAGCCTGGACGATATTGGCCACATCGTCGTCAATGGGCACGCCAAGGAAGATAATCCTGTCCATCATAAGACGGCTGAATACATCCATGGAAGCCACATTAAGCTTGCGCTCCTCTATGATAGTCGGGTTGATGTAAGCATCCACCGCCGACTGATAACGACTCAGGGTCGTGGACGAAATGCCGCAACCCTGATTCGCGAATTTCTGGAATTCGTTCTTATTCATATTAAACTATTTGAGCTCTCTGAATTTCTCTACGGTAATCTTCTTCTTGGTAGTAGAAATAACGCCCTTTACGGCGGTGAAAACCTTCTGGGACTCTACGTTCTCCTCTATCTGGCGCATCTGGCGCTCGTCACCCATTACGCGGTGAGCTGCCTCGTGGATGAGCTCGTGGGGAACATTGCCCATGCCGTACATGGCGTACTGGTAAGCAACATAAGCCTCTGCTGCATCGTGAAGATCCTTATCCTCTACCTTAAGGTCGAACTTCTTCATAAGATACTCGCGAACAAGCTGCCAGCGGAAGTCTGCAAGGAACATATCGAACTCCTTCTCAATGTCCTCCATGGTGAATTTGCCGTCGTTTACCTTGAACAGCCACCTCTTAAGGAAAGCCTCAGGGAGCTTGATGTCGGCCTTCTTTACAAGGTAATCCTGAATATCCTTGGAAAGACGGTAGTCAGCTTCCTGCTTATAGTTTTCTGTAAGACGGGCTTCTACTGCTTTGTCAAACTCATCGCTGTTGTGAACGCTGTCCTTGCCGAAGAGACGGTCATAGGTCTCCTGGTTCTCCTCTGCGGGAACGAAGGTCTTGACGGTCTTTACAGAAACTTTGAACTTAGGGTCGATGTTAGCGAGCTCCTCTTTCTTAACCTTTATCATCGCAGCCCTGTCGGTCTCGTTTGTGAAGGCCTCATTGATGTCGATGGTAAGGTTGGAACCGGCCTTGCAGCCTACGAACTTCTTGTGAGCCTTGCCCTCTATATTGCGGATGGCGATGTAAACATCGTCTGCCTTAACCTCTCCGTTGGAAAGATCGGCGATGATGAAGTCTTCCTCACCGGCAATCTCACCGTCCTGCATTGAACCTACCTGACGGAGCATGTTCTGCTTCATCTCGTTCTTTGCGACCTCAGTAACCTCGATGTTGTAAACGGGGACCTTATCCTCTTTGCCCACCTCGAAGGTAAGCTCGGGAGTCTGGGCGATATCGAACTTGAAAGTGAAGTTGTTTCCGCTCTTCCACTCGTTCTGGGGCTGGTCCTCGCTTGCGAGAGGCTCGCCTACTACGTGAAGGTTGTTCTCCTTGATAAAATTGTTAAGGTTGTCGGAGATTACCTCGTTTACGGCCTCTGCGAGAGCCTGCTCTCCGTATACTCTCTGGATCAGGCTCATAGGGGCCATTCCCCTCCTGAATCCTTTGAAATCTGCGTTACGCTTGCGCTCTGCAAGCATTTTTTTCTCTGCGGGCTGATAATCTGCAGCCTCAATCTCCATCGTCACCTGGTAGTTCAGGTCATCAATCTGATTCTTAATAATGTTCATGTTATGTAATTGGTTTATTATTATTTACTTGCCGGATAGACAACTCTTGCATGATATAGACGGCCAAGGTAATCTTTTAGCACAGCCTTTATGGTCATGAGCTCCTTGACGGTCAGAACGGTATCGTCCAGCTGGCCGTCATCAATCTTGGCACGGAACATCTTCTCTACAAAAGCGTCGAATGTTTCAGGGGCGTTGTCCTTAAGTGTCCTGGAGGCAGCCTCAATCGAGTCGCAAAGCATAAGGATTGCCTGCTCTTTGGTCCAAGGCTTGCGTCCACGGTATGTAAACAATGCCTTGTCGGCGGGGTCGCCTCCGTCATTAATATATTTGCTGTAGAAATACCCTGTGCATGAGACTCCGTGATGGGTGTCGATGAAGTCGCATACCACCTGGGGTATCTTGTATTTTTTGGCAATGTCAAGGCCGTCCGGTACATGCTGCAAAATGGCCGCAGCGCTCTGCTGGGGAGTAAGGTTCTCATGGTACTTGGCACCAAGAGTCTCGTTTTCTATAAAACAGAGAGGGTTGGCAAGTTTTCCGACATCGTGGTACATGGCGCCTGCGCGGATCAGGGGGACATCGGCATCAATGCTGCGGGCAGCGGCATCGGCCATGTTCATGACTGCAAGACAATGCTGGAAAGTGCCCGGAGCCTTCATTGAAAGCTCCTGAAGCAGCTTGTTGTTAGTGTCGCATAGCTCCTCAAGGCGGGCCGCCGAAACAAGGCCGAACATCCTCTCCATCAGGAAGATAAGGGGATAACCGGCAATCGGCAGGAAAGCGCCTATCAGAAGGAAGACAAGGTGGTCTGTAGAGAAGCTGTCAAGTGTTCCTTCAAGAAGCCTGAAGGAAATGTACATCACCAGCATCGACGCAAACACACAAAGGGCCATTATAAACTGATGCCAGCTCTTTGATATGAGGCCGAAGGCATAGATTATAATCATCCCGGCGATGAGTTCCACCATGTAGACCTCCCAGCCGCCGCTTACAAAAAGTGGAATTGTCAGAAGCTCAATACAGTAAGTGAGGGCTATCAGGCTCTTAGGGAAATACGGCAGAAGGTAAAGGCAGAACAGCGTGAACGGAACCATGAAAAGATAGGCCGTACGCGGTTTTCCGACCAAAAGGGCCGCCGTTACCGTTATGCCGATGATGAAGAGGAAGTAAAGCAATTTGACGGGATTGTCGAACAGCTCCGGATTGCAGTATAGTACGGCCAGGAATACCAAAATGCAGAACAACAGTGCAAACAGGGCGTTTCCAAGCCACATTTGCAACCTGGAACCGGAGTATCCCACGCTGCGGTTATACTCTGCCTTGTAAGACTCCAGAACCTGGAAAATCTCCGATGTTATAACTTCTCCGTGAGCCACAATCTCCTGACCTGCAGCGATATAGCCGTTAGTAGGAGATACTGTTTCCGTGCCCCTGTAAGCCTGAAGCAGCAACTCCCCTTCCGTATCCCTCACAAGGTTCGGGCGGATAAGGTCGTATGCCCCGCTGGCCTCAAGTTCAGAATCCAGGTTAACAGCCGATCCTGCATTATAGAACAATCCGCGGTAAAGTGAATTCTTTGCCGATGACACGGTGAACACTTCACCTGCCACCATCGGCGTATAATGCTTGTCCTTGCGGATATAAATAACCTCCGATTCCTGGGGTAGCTGTGCAGCGTCAACGACGCCGCGGCTGTAGATATCTGACAGGACTTCCATCAGTTTGGCCTTTGTTTCCGGGGCAAGATTCAGGTTCTCCACACCGGTAAGCGAACGGCGTACAACATCGTAGTCAGGCTTAAAGCAAAGCTTCAGCTCTTCGCTGGCAGCTTCTTTATCCTCAAGCAGTTGCGACTCTGTCTTAAGGATAGGAAAATCAAAGGCGGCAGTAAGGGTTTCATACCTCCACTGCCCGCCTTTGGCGTATTCGTAGTTAAACCGTGCTTTGCGCGGAAGCAGTATCAGGACCACTATGAAAAGCAGTCCGAACAGAAGATAAACTCCGATATTCCCCGGAAGCCGGTTTCGTTTCATAAGTTATGCAGTTATGCGTCGATGTTAGCGTAATGGGCGTTTTCCTCTATGAACTGCCTGCGCGGCGGAACATCGTCACCCATAAGCATGGAGAATGTTCTCTCTGCCTCTACGGCGTTATCAATGGTAATCTGGCGGAGCAGGCGCTTTGAAGGATCCATGGTGGTGTTCCAGAGCTGCTCGTCGCTCATCTCTCCAAGACCTTTGTAACGCTGAACGGTCACACCTTTGTCGGTACCCTTTCCAAGGCGCGCAGTAGCCTCTGCGCGCTGAGCGTCGGTCCAGCAGTAAACCTCTTCCTTACCCTTCTTGACAAGGTAGAGCGGAGGTGTAGCAAGATAAACGTAACCGTTCTTGATAAGGTCGAACATGTACCTGAAGAAGAAGGTAAGGATAAGGGTTGCAATGTGGCTTCCGTCGACATCGGCATCGGTCATGATGATAATCTTGTGGTAGCGGAGACGGCTCAGGTCCATTTTCTTTTCCCCGGTCTCGTCTTCCTTGGCAACAGAAACGCCAAGAGCGGTGTAGATATTGCGGATTTCCTCGCTGTCGAAGGCACGGTCTCCTGCGGCTTTCTCTACGTTAAGAATCTTACCGCGGAGCGGCAGGATAGCCTGTATACGACGGTCACGGCCCTGTTTTGCAGTACCGCCTGCGGAATCTCCCTCTACCAGGAAGAGCTCGCAAAGGGCAGGATCCCTCTCTGAGCAGTCAGCCAATTTTCCGGGCATTCCCGCACCGGTCATGACAGTCTTGCGCTGAACCATTTCACGCGCCTTGCGGGCGGCGTTACGGGCTGTTGCGGCAAGAACGACCTTCTCTATGATTATCTTTGCAAACTTGGGATTCTCCTCCAGGTACATATCCATGGCAGCTGCAGTTGCCTGTGACACTGCCGATGTTACCTCTGTGTTGCCGAGCTTGGTCTTTGTCTGGCCCTCGAACTGCGGCTCTGCAACCTTGACTGAAATCACTGCGGTAAGACCCTCACGGAAGTCCTCCGGTGCAAGCGGATCCTTGAGTTTACCCAGAAGATTATTTTTCTCTGCGTAGTTCTTCAAAGACCTGCTGAGTCCCATCTTGAAGCCCTGAAGGTGTGTACCACCCTCAATGGTGTTGATATTGTTTACATAAGAATAAATCTTCTCGCTATAGCCGGTGTTATACTGGAGGGCGATGTCGATAGGAATAATCTTGTCCGAGTTAACGCATACTGGCTCCGGGATGAGTTCCTCTGCGCCGGCGTCAAGGTATTTGATGAACTCCTTAAGGCCTTCCTCTGAGTAGAATACGTCCTGCTTGTAAACCTGGCGTCCGGTAGCCTTGGAATCCCCGTTCTCGTCCTTAACGAACTCGTCTACAAGGGCGCGCTTGTCCGTAAGGGTAATCTTGATACCCTTGTTAAGATAAGCAAGTTCACGCATCCTGGCGGCCAGGGTGTCGTACTTGTAAACCGTTGTCTGGGTGAAAATTTCCGGATCCGGGTGGAAGGTGATGAATGAACCGCTGTCCTCGCAGTCCCCAACAATCTCCACCGGTGTGGTAGGCTTGCCCTTTGAGTACTTCTGGACGTGGATTTTACCCTCACGGTGAATTTCTGCAACCAGAAGGTCTGACAGTGCGTTTACGCAGGAAACGCCCACTCCGTGAAGACCGCCGGAAACCTTGTAGCTGTTCTTATTGAATTTACCGCCGGCATGGAGCACTGTGAGAACAACTTCCAATGCGGAACGATGCTCCTTGGGGTGCATTCCGGTAGGGATACCGCGGCCGTTATCCTTTACGGTAATGGAATTATCTTCGTTGATGTCTACAGTGATGTTGTTGCAGAAGCCGGCCATGGCCTCATCTATACTGTTGTCCACCACCTCATATACCAAGTGGTGAAGACCTCTTTCGCTTACATCGCCGATGTACATGGAAGGTCTTTTCCTTACTGCTTCCAGGCCTTCAAGCACCTGGATACTGCTGGCCGAATACTCCTGCTGCGCAGCTTTGATTTCTTCTGACTCTGACATATTTTTACTTTAAAATTACAATCTAAATAACATCAAAAAATGTACGTTTTACAGGCCTACCCATAAAACGTACAAAATTACAAAAAAATATCTTATTTACAAAGTAAATAACCCTCTGATTACTCCTATTCGGTACAGTTCACCCTTCAAAGTCCAAAATATATGGGTCCATGGACTTTAAAGGGTAAACTGTATCTCTAGGAATAATCTATTTGTACCTGAGCGACATAGACCCTTATAATCGGAGCGAATG
>OMVB01000129.1 GCA_900314395.1 uncultured Prevotellaceae bacterium
GGTTTCAAAGGCCAAAAAATAAGGGTCCATGGCCTTTGAAACCACTATCCTGTATTTTATAACTTGATGATTATCTTTTTGCGATAGAGGATATACTGGATGCAGAAAATGATGAGCATGAAAATAAGAGCCCATAGAAGGGATGTAAACTGCGTCTGCGTAAAGAACCCTCCGAAGAACTTCGCAGGTCCCGTATGAAGCAGCATGCTCATAGTCTTCGCAATAACAGCCGACATAACAAAAGCCGTAAGAGCATTCGTACCCATAATCTTGAACATCGTGAAAGGCTTCGTAACCCCGCGATAATCAATGAAATATGCCAGGACGCCAAGCACAACCAACGCCCATCCGGCCGTCAGGAAAACATAAGAAACAGACCACAGCGGCTTGGAAATCGGAATCCAGATACTAAGAATCTCTGCAAAAGCAAGGCTCAGAACGCCGTAAACAAAGATGCGGCTTACAACGCCAAGGGTGGAATTATGGATATCGGAAGGATCTGCCTGGGACTTGCGGCCCGCATTCAGGATCAAAGAACCAGCCAGGAAGCCCAGAAGGGCGGTACATGCACCCATCAGCGAACCAAGAAGGCCCTCCGGGTCAAAAGCCACACGCTCCCCTAGCGCATTGGTATAGCCATGGTAAACATGAGCGTCGCCAGCCACGGCAACATCTATCTTTCCGGAAATATTGCCCTCCAGGGTAAACGGGCCGGGCTCGCTTCCGAAGATAAGCAGGATACCCGTATAAACAATTGACAATACGGCAATTGCGCCCAGAATCTTTCCCGGCTTACGAAGCCACATCGCAATGATTCCGGCTATCATATAAGACATTCCTATCCTTTGAAGAACTCCGAACACCCTCTTTCCCTGAATCCATTCCACCCAGTTCTGCCAGAAAGACAGTTCCGGGTCCGGAGCCGTAGGGAAGAACGGATACAGATTGCAGAGCAGACCCACCACGAAGATCAGGATACCCCTGCGGATAATCTTCCTTACAGCGGAGCCGTCCAGCCCGTTGAACTTTGAGAAAGAAAAGGCCATTGCACAGCCGGCACAAAACAGGAAGAAAGGATAAACCAGGTCCGTAGGAGTGCAGCCCTCCCAGCCAGCATGAGCAAGCGGAGGATAAATCTTACCCCATGTTCCGGGGTTGTTTACAATGCACATAAAAGCCACTGTCATGCCCCTTAGTACATCAAGTGATAGATAACGTTTCATATGTCGATTATTTATTTCATATATTCAAAATACACTGCCGATGCTGCCGCCACCCCAGCAGTTTCCGTGCGCAGGCGGGAATCCCCAAGATGAACCGGCACATAGCCGGACTCGATTGCAAGCCGGGCCTCCTCACGGGAAAAATCTCCTTCCGGGCCAACCAGGACGATGATGTCGTCCTTCTTTCCGGAGGCCAGGACTTCCTTAATGCTGCGTCGCGGAGCTGTCTCATCTTCAAAGCAGTAAGCAATCATCTTAAGGGAGTCTGAGGCGGCTGTCTGCCGGATAAAATCCTTCACTGAAAGCGGTTCCAGTACTTCTGCCAGGCGCGCCTTGAGGGATTGCTTGGTGGCGGAAAGGATAATCTTGCGAAGCCGGTCCGTCTTAAAAACCCTGCGCTCTGAATGCTCCCCTATCACGGGCACAAAACAATCCGTGCCAAACTCCGTCGCCTTCTCTGCAAACCACTCGTAACGGTCATTATTCTTAGTTGGACAAACCGCCAAAGTAAGTCTGTAAGGATGTGAGTTCCAATTATTTACAGTTTCATTAATAGAAGCCTCCACGCCTTTTGGGGAATCATTGACGATGCTGCACCGGTACAAAGTTCCTTCCCCGTCGGTAACGTCGATGGCGTCCCCCACCTTCTTGCGGAGCACTTTTGCACAATGCTGCGACTCCTCTGCACTGAGGCGGAGCCAGTTCCCGTTGACATCGGCGCTGTAAAAAATCTCCATCGGCTATGCTCTTATAATTATTACCTGACCGTCCAGCTCAACCTTGATAATCTGGGATGCGACGCCGGTAGCTTCCCTATCCAGGAAGGACGGGACAACATAGTCCGCAGCCTCCAGTATCTCCGGGGCTATCTGGCCGAAGCCGCCAGGGGACGGCTGCCCTGATATATTTGCCGATGTCGAAACTATCGGCCTCCCAAGCTTGTAGGAAAGGTTCCTGCAAAACTCGTTCATCGGGATGCGGATGCCCACCGAGCCGTCTTCGGCCACTACGTTCCAGGCAAGGAAATGCCTGTCTGCGGGGGCGTCCGCCTTGCCGGCGATGCCCTGCGGGTAGATTATGGTCATGGGCTTGTCATTGACCTCTACAAGGTCCACGGCGATCGGGGGTATCTCCTTCACATAACGGGCGACCATGTCAAGGTTCGCGGCCAGCAGGACAAGGGCCTTGCTGTCTTCACGGCGCTTGATGCCGTACACCTTTTTTACGGCCTCCGGGTTGGTGGCGTCACAGCCGATTCCCCAGATTGTATCCGTGGGATAAACGATGATTCCGCCGCTGCGAAGTACCTCCAGGGCCTGTTTTTGTATTTCTTCTATGGTAGGTCTCATTTTGCGAAAGTTGCTATTATGGGATAATGGTCAGAGTAACTCAGTTTCACTACTTTATGCGATGTGGCGCGCATGTTTTCCGGGCTCAGGATGTAGTCTATCCGGAGCAGCGGCCCAAGCATTGAATAGGTTGCGCCGAAGCCCCTGCCGGCATCCTTGAAGGAATCCCTGCGGCCGCGGCTCATCTTCCAGTAAGTATAGGACATAGGGGTGTCGTTGAAGTCGCCGGCTACGAAGCTGGCCAGCTTGCAATCCTGTATGTCCTTGATGACGGCATCCACCTGCCGCGGCCGCAGGCGCAGGGAAAAGCGCATCTTGCCCTCCGTGTCACGGACGGCATCCGATGTGCTTTTTTTAAGCACCCGGCCTATGCCGGCGAGCGATATGTTATAACTCTGGAAATGGCAGTTGTACACCCTTACAAGCCGGCCGCCAATCTCGTAATCCCCGTAAACGGCCATGTTCGCGCTTTGCTCAAAGGTAATCTTTCCTTTGCCATGGAGCGGGAACCGGCTCAGGGTGACGTTACCATAGCTGCCGGATTTGCCGGAGTAAGAATAATACTCTACATTGTAGCCCTTGAATTCCCGGCCGAACAGGTCTGCAAAGGAGGTTTTGCCTGCGGAGGCCACCTCCTGAAGGCAGATGATATCGGCATCCTGGCGGCGCAGGAAACTGAAAACCGAATCCCGGCAGGCATCGGCATCGCCACTGAAACGGAAGCGGCCAACGTTGTAACTGACTATCTTAATGTCATCGGGGCCGGGAGGTACGGAAGAGCCGACAAGCTGGAAGTGTCCGCCAAAAAGCAGAAGCGACGGCAAAAGTGCCACTATCGGTATCCACATGGCTTTGGAACGGCGGACCAATGCCAGCACAAGCAGAACGGCGTTAAGTACAAGGAAGGGCAGGTACATCAGGCCGAAGAGCGTCATGAACCACATTTTGGCCGGGTTCACAAAGATGGAAAGGTAACTGAGGCCCAGGGCGACGGCTGCAAATATCATCAGCGTCCGCGCCGTAAACCTGAAAAAGCGATGCTTCTTTTTACCTTCAGTTCCCATCTTTTATATCCACTTGTCGCGAAGCCAGATTTTTCCGGATTTCTTCCAATAAAGCATCAGCAGGAAGCCTATCAGGGCGCCGCCAAGGTGGGCGAAGTGGGCCACGCCGTCGGAGGTGTCAAGGATTCCTATCAGCAGTTCAATGACCACGAATATACCCATCATCCACTTGGCTTTCAATGAGATCGGCGGGAAGATAAGGGTAAGGACAGAGTCCGGATACATCATTCCGTAACCAATGAAAAGACCGTAAATTGCGCCGGAAGCACCCAGCATCGGCACAACAGTCTGGGTATAAACGTCGCCGGTAAGGTACACGGTCAACAGATGCAGCAGCATCGCACCGAATCCGCAAAGGAAATAAAAAACCACAAACTTCCTTGAGCCGATGCTTCTTTCCAACACCTGCCCAAAGAGGAACAGGGAGTACATATTGAAGAATATGTGGAAGAAGCTGCCGTGCATGAACATATGCGTCAGAGGCTGCCAGAAGCGGAAGAAAGGCGATGTTGGATAGAACAGGGAGAATGTGCCTATCATGAAGTTTTCATTGATAAGGGTGGCAATGAAAAGGATGATGTTGATAAGCAGCAAGTGCCCCGTTACCGGAGTTATCATGGAAAATATTCCGCGTGGTCTGTCGTTGTCGTAGTATTCCATCTCAGAAGAGTTTTTCAAGCTGGTCTGCGCCCAGTCTTGAGATTATTTTTTTGCCCGATGGCGTATATTCCGCGTTCTCGCAGGCAAAGAGGGCCTCCAGCAGTTTGCCGGCCTCGAAGTCCGAGCGCATAATATCCGCCTCTGCTGCGCCAAGCTTTGCAAAACGCTCTGCCATAGTTGATTCCATCACTCCCGGGAGGGAGGAGACACCATCGGCAAGAATCAGGAGAACATCGGATACCATCGCCTCTATTTTGCCGGCGTCGCAGGAATAGCCGTCCGGCACACCGTTAACGACTATGGTGTCCGGGCCCAGGGATTCGATGTCAAAGCCACAGGTTTTAAGGAGGCCGGAATGCTCCTTTAAGGTGAGCATGTTGTCTGCGCCAATCCTTACCTGAACCGGGAAGAGGGCGGTCTGCGAGGCGTGCCCGCCGGCAGCAAGGGCCTTGAGAAAACGCTCGTAGAGTATCCTTTCACGGGCGCGGCGGATGCTTGTTACTACAAGCCCGTCCGTCGCAGTGGAGACTATGTATTTGCCGGAGATTATCATCGCCTTGGTTGCAGGACGGACGGGCTCCGACTCAAAGAGTTTCCCGTAATCCTGCTTCTTTTCCTGGTTGTAGCTTCCGTAGAGGTTGTCCCTGTGTACGGGGCTGCTGAGCGGTTTCTGCTGCCCAGAGAACTGGTCGAAGGGGTTATAATCGTGGTCTACAGGTACTTCCGGGGTAAAGACGTCACTGCGCAGGCGCTCGTACTGATTACTGAAGACGGGCAGCGGGACGGACTGTTCAAAGTCTATTTCCGCGCCGAAGGAGTTCTTGCCCAGAGCTTCCTTGACGCAGGCATAGAGCACCTGGAAGACTACCGGATCTTCCTGGAATTTGATTTCCGTCTTGGCCGGATGGATGTTGACGTCCACAGTAGAAGGATCGGCCTCAAGGAAGATGACATAAGACGGGATGGCGCCCTCTGCAATCATGTCTTCATAGGCCTTCATTACGGCTTTGTGAAGGTATGCGCTGCGGAAGTACCTGCCGTTTACAAAGAAAAACTGGTTCCCGGGGGTTTTGCGGGACTGGTCCGGGCGGCATACATAGCCGCTTACTTTTACGACTGCCGTCTGTGTGCCGATGTCTACCAGCCTGTCCGCCACATTGCCGCCCAGTACGTCCTGGATGCGGAACTTGAGGGATTTTGCCTTCTTAAGGACGATGATGTCCTTGTCATTGTGCGTGAGCGTCATGGCAACGTCCGGTTTGGACAGCGCCGCACGCTGGAATTCTTCTATTATATGTTTGAGCTCTACATTGTCCGACTTAAGGAATTTCCGCCTTGCCGGGACGTTGTAGAACAGGTTTCTTACCGATATGTTACAGCCTTTCGGGGCCGATGTCTCCACGGTGGACAGATGCTGCGATGCTGCGAACTCCACTGCGAAGCCTGTTGCGTCCTCTTCCCGCCTTGTCTTGAGAGTGACCTCTGCGACAGCGGCGATGGAGGCCAGGGCTTCTCCCCTGAAGCCGTATGTGAAGATGTGGTTAAGGTCTTCTGCGGTTGCCAGCTTGGATGTGGCGTGGCGCTCAAAACAGAGCTCTGCATCCTCCCGCGACATGCCGCAGCCGTTGTCAATTACCTGGATGAGGGTTCTGCCGGCGTCCTTTACCACCAGGGAAATGTTGTCTGCTCCGGCGTCAAACGCGTTTTCCAACAGTTCCTTTACCACTGACGCGGGACGCTGAACGACCTCGCCGGCGGCAATCAGATTGGCTATATTGGCCGGTAAAACTCTTACGTGCATTATAACAGTGAATAGAATTTGGCGATGTAAATGAGTACTACTACCACAAGGGCCAGTCCTACCAGGCCCACGTAAGCGTGGAGCTTGGAAGCTGAGCGCTTGCGGGCGTAATTACCGTCACGGAAGGCACCGCGGATGCTGGCTCCGGGGGTGTAGTTGGGGTCTGCGGTCTTTTTGTCCAAGGTTCCGTCTACCTGGCCGAACATCTGCCGGCGCTGCTCCTCTTCCTGATCGTAATAGATAGGCTTATAATTGAACACTCTGTGTTCCTGGTCTCCGAACCATCCAAACTTTGCCATAGTGTAAATAATCTAAATCATACAAAAGTAATAATTTTTATCTATATTTGCTATATGAATGATTTTAGAATTGGAAACGGATTTGATGTTCATGCCATAGCTTACGGCCTCCCTATGTTCCTGGGGGGCGTCCAGATTGGCAGTACGACAGGCTTTGTCGCCCATTCGGACGGCGACGTGGCCATTCACGCACTATGCGACGCCCTGCTGGGCTGCCTGGCTCTCGGAGACATCGGCAAACACTTCCCGGATACATCGGACGAGTGGAAGGGCGTGGACAGCAAAAAGCTGCTGCGGGCTGTTGTGGACATGATCCAGGAGCGCGGCTGGAAGGTTGGCAACGTGGATATTACCATTGCTTTGCAGCGCCCGAAGCTTGCCCCTTACATCCAGAGGATGAGGGAGACGCTTGCCGCAATACTTGGCACCGCAGAGGACGCGGTGTCCGTCAAGGCCACTACTACGGAGAAACTTGGCTTCGTTGGCCGCGGCGAGGGCTGCGAAGTCTGGGCTACCGCACTCATCTACCGGGATTAACCAATTGTCATTTCGAGCGAAGTCGAGAAATCTAATATTTTTGCAAAAAAATCCTTGCAGTTTCAAAAAACTATTGTACCTTTGCAATCCCTTATGGGAAAAGACCAAAATTGAGATATGGTGTAATGGTAGCACTACAGATTCTGGCTCTGTCAGTGAGGGTTCGAATCCTTCTATCTCAACTTCAGGCACGGGCGTTTGCCGGACAACCGTCCGTGCCTTTTTGATGAAAGGCCGCAGGGGTATCAGAACCCCCTCAAATAAGGCGGGGTAGCTCAGCTGGTTAGAGCGTCGGATTCATAATCCGGAGGTCGTGGGATCATGCCCCACTCTCGCTACAAAAGCACGCTTTTGCAGCGACAGCTCGAACAACATATAGTCATGGTCGGCTACGATCGGCCAGCAAGACAACTTCAGCATATATCCTCCGGCGCTTTGCACAGCGGCGGTTTTTTTGTGTCTGTTCCGGCCTACAGGACAAGCGAGAGGAGGAAGATTTCCAGGATGGAGGCTATTCCTATGACAAGGGTCATCAGGGTGTGGGATCGGTAGCCGTCGGACGGCGTCAGGCCGCCGAAGTTGGTGACAACCCAGAAGTAGGAATCGTTGGCGTGGGATACGGTCATGGCGCCGGCGCCGATGGCCATGACTACCAGGGCGACATCGACAGAAGATGTGAAACCAAGGACAGCCAGCATCGGAGCAATTATTCCCGCTGTTGTAGTTATTGCAACGGTCGATGACCCCTGGGCGCTCTTAAGGACGGCGGCCAGCAGGAAGGGGAAGAAGATTCCCATGGTTTGCATCACAGAGGCGTGTTCCGTTATATAATTGACCATGTCCGATGATGCTATGACTTTACCCAAAACGCCGCCTGCCGCAGTTACAAGAAGTATCGGGCCGACAGTCTTAAGTGTCTCATTTGTAAGGGAATAGAATTCTGCTTTTTTACCCGAAGTATATAAAAGGATGATAGCTAAAACAGCGCCCGCGCCCAGAGCAATTATGGGCGCGCCAAGGAATGCAAGCACCTCTGCAAGCTGGCCGCTCCAACCAGCCATGGCGAACACTGAGGAGAGAGCCATCAGCAGGATGGGTACGACAAGCGGGGCAAGACAGGCGGCTCCGGACGGCAGACGGCCATAGCTTGCCAGCAACTGCTCATAGGTCTGAGTGGCGGCAGCATCGGCACAGGTATCATCGGCAGCAATTATCTTTTTACCGATGTGGCGGGCAAAAAAGTACCCGGCAATGAGTGGGAAAATGGAGCAAAGAACACCAATTCCTATCACAAGAATAAGGTTTTCACCGATGCCAAGGGTTTGAGCGGCGGCTATCGGGCCGGGAGTCGGAGGGATAAAAACGTGCGCTACATATAGGCCGCAGGAAAGGCAGATTGTGAGTGTGACGCTGGAGGCTCCGGTGCGCCGTGCAAGGGCTTTGCGGATAGGGTCAAGTATCACGAAGCCACTGTCGCAGAAAACGGGAATGGAGACTACCCAGCCCATGAGTTCCACAGCCAGCGCCGGGCGCTTTTTTCCAACCAGGCGGATTACCATATCGGCCAGCTTAAGGGCCGCTCCGGTCTTCTCCAGCACAGCCCCGATAAATGCTCCCAGCACAATTACAATGCCGATGGATGTGAACGTACCCGAGAATCCTTGGCCAATGACGCCGGGAATCTGCCTAAGCGGCAGCCCTGCCAGCAGCGCCAGAAGCAGGGACACACCCATTATCGTAAGGAAGGGGTGAACCTTGAATCTGGATATGAGGATAATCATGGCTGCAATAGCCACGACGAAAGCGATAATCAAAGCCAAGCCGGTCATAATTCTTTGTATATTGATTCTTTGCGACTACTAAGTTAGGAAAATTTGTATATTTGCAATTGCTTTTATTACAAGAAAATATACCATTATGAAAAACATAAGTATCCTGAAGATTTCTGTTATCGCTCTTTGCGGTATAATGCTAATGGCTGCGGTTTCTTCCTGCCGCAAAAAAGACGATACTTCTAAAAGCACAGCAACATGCAAAGCTCCTTCATTCCTGAAGGCCGGAGATAAAATTGCGCTTATTTCCCCTTCATACTACCTTGCACCGGAAACCGTACAGGCTGCGGCAGAGGTTATCCGCGCCTGGGGCTTTGAGCCTGTCATAGGACCGAATGTAGGCAAGAAATATGCTGGCCAGTATGCCGGCACCCTGGCAGAGAGGCTCTCAGACCTGCGCTGGGCGCTGAAGGATCCGGACATAAAGGGAATTATCTGTAACAGAGGTGGTTACGGCACCATTCAGTTGATTGGTGAGCTTTCCAAATCAGATATAACAAAGCGTCCTACCTGGCTTGTCGGCTTCAGCGACATCACTACCCTTCATGAGATGTCTACCTGCGCCGGTATTATGAGTATCCACGGTACGATGGCTTCTTTCATTGCGGCTTCAGAAGGAAAGGATACTTCCAGCGTTATTATGCGCGATATGCTTTTGGGCAAGATTCCGCGTTATATTATGCCTGCCAACACTCTTAACAAGAACGGCCAGGCCAGCGGAACGCTCGTTGGTGGAAATCTTATGACTTTTGCTCCTGTGGTTGGCAGCAGCGCCGATGCTCTTGCAAACGACAATATTATCCTTTTCATTGAAGAGGTGGAGGAGTCGATGCACAATATTGACCGTCAGGTTAACATGCTCCAGAAGAGCGGTGTCATGGACCGTGTCAAGGGTGTGATTCTTGGCGAGTTTACTGACTGCGGTACTGAGTTCGATTACACCACGGAGGAGATGCTGAGCGAGTTCTTCGCCCAGTTCAATATTCCTGTTATTTGCGGTTTCCCTGCAGGCCACGGAGACATCAACCTGCCCCTTATCATGGGGTCTACGGTTATTATGGATGTTCGTTCCAAGGGCGCTGCTATTGCTTTCAGGGGTGTCGATGGTGAGGAGTATGATATTCATACCGATGGCATTACGGCTCCCAATCCGACCCCTGTCCAGAAGCGCCTCCAGCTCTCCGGCAAACGCGACTGACAGCATTCGCAAAATATATTTGTACCGCTCTCTCACGACTGAGCAAAATATATTTGCACCGCTCGCTCCGAGTCATCGCAAAATACATTTGTACCACTCAGGCCAAAATATATTGGTCCATGGCCTTCGGGTACAAATTATTTTGCTCTGTTCCTCTTGCCATTCTGAGTAGTCTTACTGTCGTTCTAAGCGGTCTTACTGTCGTTCTAAGCGGTCTTACTGTCATTCTGAGCGGTCTTACTGTC
>OMVB01000106.1 GCA_900314395.1 uncultured Prevotellaceae bacterium
GGATGCTTGAAGTGACACTCTACAGAAACGACCGGGATGGTTACGCCGTCTTCCTCACACTTCTGGATGGGGTAACCCAGTTCTTCCATCATCACATTTCTTGCACACTCAAAGAAGCGGATGTAATTTGAGTGATGGACGATGCCCATTTGGTCGGTTTCATAGTACCGGATGGGGAATTTTGTCTCAAAAATAAGCATTTTTACAGGCTAACAAAATTGTTACTTGTTTTAACAATTTTGTTTTATTAATTGTTTTTCAATTGTTTAAGTTGCGCCTCGTAGCTTGCAATCTTGGAGAGCGAATCTGCCTCCTTTTTACGCTCTCCCGCTACTACAGCCTCCGGTGCATGGGCGGTAAAGTTGGCATTTGAGAGCTTTTTGCGCACTGAATCAAGGAACTTTTTCTGGTAATCCAGGGCTGCTTCAAGCTTGGCAATCTCCTCATCTTTGTTAACCAGTCCTTCAAGCAGGACGAACATTTCGATGGTACCTACCATGAAGCCCATGCCGGACAGACCGCCCAGGTCTTCCTTATATTCAACATCGGCAATATTGGCAAGTTTCTTCACTACCGGCAGAAGCTCCTGAGGGAAGGCGCCCTTTATCTTAAGTTTAAGGGGCTCCTTGGGAGAGATACCCTTCTGCTGGCGGATGCTGCGAACAGAACCCGCTGCTTCCTTGGCAAGTTCAAAGGCATCGATAAAGGCTTTGTCGTATGCGGCAGCCACCGGAGTGTGCTCATACATAATGGTACTGCCCTCTTTCCTGGGCTCAAGTGCGTGCCAGAGTTCCTCTGTAATGAAAGGCATTACAGGATGGATGAGTTTGAGCAGAGCATTGAAGAAGTCCAAAGTGCAGTCGTAGGTCTTTTTATCCATTGCTGCACCGTAGGCGGGCTTAACAAGCTCCAGGTACCAGGCGCAATAATCGTCCCAGAAGAACTTGTAAATAGCCATAAGGGCATCGGAAATCCTGTACTTGGAATAATGGTCCTCTACGGTCTCTACAACCTGAGAGAGTTTATTACCGAACCATTTGACTGCCACTTTGTTAACATCGCTCTGCTGAAGTGTATCATCAACTGTCCAACCCTTTATGAGACGGAAGGAATTCCATATCTTGTTGCAGAAGTTGCGGCCCTGCTCTATCTGCGACTCGTCATAGAGAATATCGTTTCCTGCAGATGAGCACAGGAGCATGCCTATACGTACAGCATCTGCACCGTATTTTGCTATGAGTTCCAGCGGATCCGGGGAATTTCCAAGGCTCTTGGACATCTTGCGGCCAAGTTTGTCACGTACGATACCGGTTAGGTAAACGTTGTGGAAAGGTTCCTTGCCCATGAATTCCTCCCCTGCCATTATCATTCTGGCTACCCAGAAGAACAGGATATCGGGACCGGTTACAAGGTCACTGGTGGGATAATAATATGAAAGGTCTGCATTGGGCTTGTGGCCCGGATTGCCAGGCATTTCAGGGTCGAATACAGAAATAGGCCACAGCCAGGAGCTGAACCATGTATCCAGAACGTCCTCGTCACGCTTAAGGTCCTCTGCCTTTAGTGACGGATCAAGCTTGCGGGCCTCCTCAAGGGCCTTTTCCGGTGTTGCTTCCACAACAATACGGCCGTCCGGGAGGTAATATGCAGGAATCTGCTGGCCCCACCAGAGCTGGCGGCTTATACACCAGTCGCGTACGGTTTCCATCCAGTGGCGGTATGTATTGCGGTATTTATCCGGAATAAGCTTTGTCCTGCCGCTTTCTACGGTTTCAAGCGCGTCTGCGGCCAGTTTGTCCATCTTAAGGAACCACTGTGCAGAAAGACGGGGCTCAATAACGGCGCCACTCTTATCTGAATAACCAACAGGAGAAGTATATTCCTCTACTTTTACAAGGTTTCCGGCTTCCTCCAGCATCTTGACAATCTTCTTCCTGGCCACAAAGCGGTCTTCGCCAACAAGAATCTGCGCCTGCTCATTCAGGCGTCCATGCTCGTCGATGATATCCAGGACGGGAAGGTTGTGGCGCATGCCAATCTCATAGTCGTGTACGTCATGCGCAGGGGTAACCTTAAGACAACCGGTACCGAAGTCCATCTCTACGTAACTGTCCTCGATAACAGGTATTTCCCTGTTAATCAACGGAATAAGCACTTTCTTGCCACGGAGCGAGTGATGCCTCTCATCGGCAGGATTTACGCAAATGGCAGCATCGGCCATTATGGTTTCCGGGCGGGTGGTGGCAATTACAAGGAATTTGTCCGTGGGGTTGCCGTTACCGTCGGAAATATAATATCTGAGATGATAGAAATGGCTCTTGGTGTCCTTGTGAACTACTTCTTCGTCGCTGACGGCGGTGCAACGGTCCGGGTCCCAGTTGACCATGCGCACACCTTTATAAATAAGGCCTTTCTTGTAGAAATAGACGAAGGTGTTGATTACGGCCTCGCTGAGCGTAGGTTCCATGGTGAAGCGGGTGCGGTCCCAGTCACAGGAGGCACCAAGCTTGCGGAGCTGCTGCAAAATAATTCCGCCGTACTTTTCTTTCCACTCCCAGGCGTACTCCAGGAACTGCTCCCTGGTAAGATCCGCCTTCTTGATACCCTTTTCTTCCAGCATCTTTACCACTTTGTTTTCCGTGGCGATGGATGCGTGGTCTGTTCCGGGCACCCAGCAGGCGTTGTAGCCGTCCATACGAGCCTTGCGAACCAGGACATCGTTCAATGTCTGGTTGAGCATGTGGCCCATGTGAAGGATTCCGGTTACGTTGGGCGGCGGAATTACTACGCTGTAAGGCTTCCTGCCGTCCGGCTCAGAGTGAAAGAATTTATTTTCAAGCCAATAGGAGTACCATTTGTCTTCTACGGCAGAAGGATTATATTTTACATCAAGTTCCATATTATAGAATCTTTCAAATAATTTATAAGGTGCCCTGCAAGAACCGAGAATAAGGGTCCATGGTTCTTGCGGGGCACCTTATTACTGCTATATTTTGCAAAAATACGAAATTATTTGCTAAGTTTGCAGTACAAACAAAAGAAACTGAAACAATGGACAATAATCAGAAGCAATTCAGCCTTGATTTAAGCAAGGAAATGGCCCGCGGAGAATACTCCAACCTTGCCCTTATCACCCACTCTCACAGCGAGTTCATACTGGACTTTGCCGCAATGCTGCCCGGTTTCCCCAAGCCGGAGGTAGTAAGCCGCATCCTAATGACACCGGAGCATGCAAAAAGGCTTCTTAACGCATTGCAGGACAATGTGATAAAGTATGAGTCCAGCTTCGGAATCATAGAGACCGACGCCACTCCCAAGAGCAACACCATCAACTTTGGTGACTTCGGTCCCATCCAGGGCCCAAAATCTTAATTTATGCAGGATTTCAAGAGGATAAAAGCCTTTGCCTTTGACGTAGACGGCGTTTTCACGGACGGAGGGGTTCTCTGCGACACTGCCGGTGAACTTTACCGCACCTTCGACGCCAAGGACGGTTTTGCCATCCGTATGGCCACGATGCACGGTTATCCTGTTGCCATCATAACCGGTGGCCGATCCAAGTCCATAACAGCCAGATTCTCTACCTGCGGTGTCCCCGAGGCCGATGTTTACCTTAAGTCGCGTGTGAAGGCCGATGATTTACAGGACTTTTGCAACCGTCACGGCATAGGTGCTGATGAGGTCATGTTTATCGGGGACGATCTCCCTGATATTGAGCCACTTGAGCTTTGCGGCCTTGCCATTTGCCCTGCCGATGCAGTAGAGGAAGTGAAGGCGGTTTGCGACATCGTTTCCCCTTTCCCCGGTGGCAAGGGCTGCATCCGCAAGGCTGTAGAGGATGTTATGAAGGCCCAGGACACATGGACCTTCGATTCTGCAAGATATAAAAAACTTTTCTAGCCGATGGATACCCGTGGCAAGAGAATAATCCTTTGCAGCAACTCCCCCAGAAGACGGGAGTTGCTTGCTGGCTTGGGAATTGATTTCCAAGTAGATACGGGAAGTGATTTTGAGGAGCACTTCGGGCGCACGGACCTGCACCCGGAGCTTGTTCCCCAGGCCCTTGCCATAGGTAAATCAAACGGTTTCCACCGCCCTCTTGAAGAGGATGAAATCCTTATTACCTCCGACACCCTGGTTATTTGTGACGGACGCATAATGGGCAAGCCCTCAGGCCCCGGTGAGGCCGGGGAAATGCTGCGCTTCCTGTCCGGAAAGACCCATAAGGTTACTACGGCCGTCTGCATCAGGGATTCCAGGCACATGGAAGCGGCTTCTGATACTGCAGAAGTCACGTTTTCCACTCTTTCTGACCGGGAAATAGACTATTACATAGAGAAATACAGACCTTTTGACAAAGCCGGTGCCTATGGCATCCAGGAATGGATCGGATATATAGGCATACCTCGTATTAATGGTTCTTTCTATACCATAATGGGCTTCCCTACCCACCTGGTCTACGAACTTCTGTTAAAGTTCATATAAAAAGAAAAGAGCTAAACTTTTCAGTTCAGCTCCATCCTTTGCAAGTTGCTGACGCTCACGCGTGAGCCATCTTGCTAAACCACATAATTAATAACACTAAAACTAATAACCAAAGAGTCACAAGGAATCACTACCCCATCAACTCTGATGCAAAGATATATGAAAAATTTTTTTCTGCAAAATTTTGTAACATTTTTTTGCACTTTTTTTTGAAATAAGTTCTAAATCCCTTATCTACAACGTTTTATACGCCTTGCAAAATGTTATTTTTTCCGGGAAATCAATCGAAAAACGGCCTTTAACTTACACTAAAACGATTAAATAAAATAATTTTACTTTCAATTTGTAAGCATATAGGGATGACATTATATCATATTGTAAGTATATGGTCTTTTATCGCTGATCGGATTGCCGGGCGGAAAGATTATTTTGGAGATAATTTTTGCAGATAAAGTAAATTTAGCTATCTTTGCGTTCCAATTGGTGCGATGGCCGAGCGGTCAGGCACAGGTCTGCAAAACCTGCTACAGCGGTTCGATTCCGCTTCGCACCTCAAAAATGCCTCTGACGCGTGTCAGAGGCATTATCGGTAAAGAATATGAAAAATCGTTTTATTTTATATATTTCTGTGCTGGCCACTATGCTGGCCGCCGGTTGCGGGCAAAAGACTGCGCAAAAGGAGTCCTTGCGCAACGGAGACCTTATATTTATAGGAATCCCCGCCAATTATACTCTTAACAGCGATTCCATGGCCGATGCCATCTCTGATGCTACAGGAAACGATACTCTTAACCTTATTCATACCGCTATTGCAGAGGTAAAGGGTGATTCTGTCTGGGTGATTGATGCTACTATTAAATACAGGACGGACCGTCATCCTCTGGATTCGATGATTAAGTCTTTTACTCTAAAGGATGGCTCACTGCCTGTTTTCATTGTAAAAAGGCTTCCGGATTCTTGTAATGTCGATGCTGCTGTAGAAAGGGCAAAGACTTACTGCGGACGGGATTATGACTTGTATTTTCTCCCGGATAATGAGCCTATGTATTGCACGGAGCTTGTTCAGGTTAGTTATCTGGATTCAAAGGGCAATCCTCTTTTCCAGAATAAGCCGATGAATTTCAAGAACAAGGACGGCGAGTATCCGGTATACTGGGTTCAGTTGTTTGAGAGGCTTGGTGTTCCTATTCCGCAGGGTATTCCCGGAACTAATCCGCAGGATATGTCCAAGTCTCCCCTCCTCTCGCCCGTCAACATCGATATCACAGAGAATTACCTCTCCAAGTAAACGTCGCAAAATAAACATCGCAAAATAGATTTGTACCCTCAGGCCAAATAATATTGGTCCATGGCCTTCAGGTACAAATTATTTTGCTCTTTCTTGTCATTTCGACCGCTCTTTCTTGTCATTTCGACCGAGCGCAGCAAGTGGAGAAATCTCCTTCCATAGCCCACCTACTGCAAAAAAATACGCCCGCAC
>OMVB01000104.1 GCA_900314395.1 uncultured Prevotellaceae bacterium
GGCCGGCTCCCATGCCTGTTGCCAGGCCCGCCGCCCCTGCCGCTCCCGCGGCGGACTTCATTCCGGATCCGGTATATTCATTCCGGGCCGGAATGCAAATCGAGCACAACCGCTTTGGCAAAGGACGGATTCTGGAAATCTCCGGGGACGCATCGGACCTCAAAGCAAAAATCCACTTCGACTCCTACGGAGAAAAACTCCTACTGCTGAAGTACGCCAAGATGCGAAAAATCGAGTAGTGGCTTTTTGTGAATATAAAGATTTACAAATTTTAATATTTCAAAATCATAAGATTCGTCAAATTTGACGAATCTTTATCTTTTGTTCGCCGGACTGTCATAGATTTGTGAAAAAACAAAACTATGAAAGCCATGAAAAACAAACATCTGATTAAGGCCCTGGCCGTGGCAGCATCGGCCCTCCTTACTGCTTTTTTACCTTTTTCCTGCGAATTCACACCTTATGAAGACCCGCTCGCGACACAGAGTGAAACAGAGCCTCTTACAATATATGACGTAGCCTCTGCAAAAGCTCTACTGGGCAGCAAGAAAGTGTGGGTGTCAGGCTACATAGTCGGCTGTGTCAGCCCCTTCGGGGAAACATCCGCAGCCACAAACCTTGCCATCGCGGACACTCCCGGTACCGCCGTCAAAGACAGTTGCATGTCCGTAGAATTAAAAATCGGCGAACTCCGTGACGCCCTTAATCTCCAGACCAATCCCGCAAACCTGGGACGCCGCGTCTATGTATGCGGAGACATCACCCAATACTACAGCATCCCCGGCATCAAAAACATCTCCTCCTGGTCCCTCGACAATCCTCCCTCCTCCAACTAAAGCCCATTAATGTATCTGTACGTTGCACTCAAGTGACCCCAAAAGACCCCGACTCTGTTTTTAGTTTCTTTCCTTTGAAATCAATTTGTTATAGCTACAGTGTGTTCCCAAAGGGCATGGACCCTTATTTTTTGTCCTTTGGGAATACTCTGTAGCTATTATATCCGTTAAAATTTTGGAAAAAAGAACAAATTAGGATATATTTGCAGACTGATAAAGCGGAATTAGCTCAGTTGGTAGAGCGGCGGCTTCCCAAGCCGCAGGTCACGAGTTCGAACCTCGCATTCCGCTCCTTTTTTGTATCCAATCCGCAGCATCGGCATGAAAAAACTTGTCCTGAAAAACGAAGAGATGTTTCCGGAAGTCTCAAAAATGCTAGAGGATGGCCACAAGGTAACCATCCCCGTAAAAGGAGTGAGCATGCTGCCGACAATAGTAGGAGAGAGGGACCTCGTTGTCCTGGAAGCCTCGCAATCATATAAAAAAGACGACATCGTGCTATTCTGCCTTGGCGGCAGATGGATACTTCACCGTGTCATAAAGGCCGATGGCGACCATTTTGTCATCCGCGGCGACGGCGTATTGAAAAATGTAGAAAAATGCACACCGGCGCATATCAAAGGCCGCGTAGAAACCATTCTCCGCAAAGGAAAAACCGCTGTAAATCCATACAGCACCTGGCAACTCCTAAAGCTCAGAATATGGAACCTCCTCCGCCCCCTGCGCCGCTACCTCCTTTTCATCTACCGCCACCTGCCCTGGATTAGGAAATATTTAACTTAATGGCCTAACTTAATGGCCCTGAGAATAGTCCCGTGCTGCCTGAAAGGCCATGGACCCTTAATTTTTGGCCTTTCAGGCAGCTTAGGGACTATGAAAAGAATTTGAAAAGAATTCGAAATGAATATGAGAATATGAAAACAAAAGAATATATGGTATTGAGGACAATCTGCGGGCAGAAAGTCCTAAGCGCAGAAGGCGCAAAAGCAATAAACATGAGCTCAATCATAAGCCTTAACGACACCGCCGCCTACCTTTGGGAATCCGTCGCCGGCAAAGACTTCACCGCCGACGACCTCAAAAAACTCCTCCTGGAGAAATATGAGGTAGACGAGCCCACCGCCGCCAAGGACGCAGAAGCCCTTGCAGCAAAATGGCTCGAGCTCGGTATTGTTGATTAACAAAACCAGCCGGCAGTGAAGAAGTATTTCCAGTGGCTTCTGGCAAACTCCAGGGGAGTGCGCGGCGCAATGGCGCTGAACGTACTCCTGGGCATCGTATCCGTAGCATGCAGCCTGGCCTTCATATACTTCTGCAAACTGCTGGTAGACGCTGCTACAGGCGGTACACCGTTCCGGGAACTTATTCCCGGCGCCATCGGCATATGTGCATTGCAGCTGCTGCGTATCCTGGTTGTCGCCTTCAATACAAGGTACGAAAGCATAACCAACGCTCGCCTTAACTTCAACGTACGCCAGCGCCTGTTCACCAACCTCCTTCAGTCCAAATGGACAGGCAAGGAAAAAATGCACTCCGGAGATGCCCTGAACCGCCTTTTTACCGATGTGGACACCGTCACGAAGGTTGTCAGTGACGACATCCCGTCCCTGGTAGTAACGCTTATCAGGCTTGTTGCAGCACTCACCTTCCTGGCCCTTTTGGACATACGACTGGCAGCGTTGCTACTTGTTATAACCCTGCTTCTTACTGGCGCCGGTAAGTTCTTCTTCCGCCGGCTCCGCTCTCTTACCAAGGACATCCGCGATAAGGAAAGCCAGGTACAGTCCCATATCCAGGAAAGCATCCAGAACAGAACCTTGCTCCTCTCTCTTGAACGGGAAAAAGCCGCAGGAAAGGACCTGGAAGACCTTCAGGCAGAGGAATTCGGCCAGATTATGCGCCGCTCCAACTTCAACATCTGGTCCCGCGCGGCAGTAGGCCTTACCTTCGCCTCCGGATACCTGCTCTGCTTCCTGTGGGGCGTTGCAGGGCTGTCCGCCGGCACTGTCACCTTCGGTATAATGACAGCTTTCCTGCAACTTGTAGCCCAAGTCCAGAACCCGTTTCTGAGCCTCACCCGGCAGATTCCGTCGCTCATATATGCCACAACATCCATCGACCGCCTGGAAGAACTGGCAGACCCCGAGCTGGAAGAGCGTGGCACCCCGGTGCTTGTCCCTCCTCCTGCAGGACTCAAAGTTTATAATATCCGCTTCCGTTATCCAGATGCCGATGATTACGTGTTCGACGGCTTCAGCTATGACTTCGCCCCCGGCAGCAAGACAGCTGTTGTAGGCGAGACCGGCGTCGGAAAGAGTACTCTTATAAGGCTGATGCTCAGTTTGTTACGGCCCCAGAGCGGTAATCTTGCGCTTTATGGCGGCGGCAGTGAAGTGCCGGTAAGTCCCATGACAAGGGCCAACTTCTCCTTCGTGCCCCAGGGCAACTCCCTCCTTGGCGGAACAATCAGGGACAACCTCCTTCTTGGAAATCCCAAGGCCACCGACAAGCAGATGTGGGACGCACTGGATACCGCGGCCGCCGGCTTCGTCCGCGAACTGCCGGACGGCCTAATGACCCGGTGCGGGGAGCGCGGCACCGGCCTGAGCGAGGGCCAGGCCCAGAGGATAGCCATCGCCAGGGCCCTGCTGCGCCCCGGCACAATCATGCTCCTGGATGAATTCAGCTCTTCCCTTGACCCGGAAACTGAGCGCCGTCTAATAAAAAATCTTACCTCCGCATGCGAAGGTAAGACCATGATTTTCATTACTCACAGGGAACTTGTCACTGAATACTGCGACAATGTCCTGCGCTTGCAGCGTTAGGCGTTAGGCTATCTGCGGCCTCCCATTGTTATTCCTTACAGGCTCTTCTATCCTGAAGTCCTCCATTTTACCCTCCTGAAGCCTGTCGTACTCTTCACGGTGCCTGAAAATATCAATGGCTGTGAAGATGGCGGACATCATGGAGTGAGGGTCTGCCTCGTCGCGTCCGGCGAGCTCCAGCGCGGTGCCGTGGTCCGGAGACGTCCGGACGATAGGCAGGCCGGCGGTGTAGTTTACGCCGGTCTCAAAGGACAGGGCCTTGAAAGGAGCCAGTCCCTGGTCATGGTACATTGCAAGGGTGGCGTCAAAGTGTGTGTAGTTGCTAAGGCCGAAGAACCCGTCAGGGGAATAAGGCCCGAACGCCAGGATGCCTTCCTCCGTGGCCTGCTGGACTGCCGGCAGGATAATCTGCTGCTCTTCGTCGCCAATCAGGCCGCCGTCGCCGCAGTGCGGGTTAAGGCCCAGGACGGCGATGCGGGGCTTGTCAACACCGAAGTCGCGGATAAGCGACTGGTTAAGCAGGCGCAGCTTTGCAAGAATCCTCTCCTGTGTAATGTTCCTGGGAACATCGGCAAGGCGGATATGGCCTGTGACAACGGCAATTTTCAGGGTCTCGCTGACCATAATCATAGTATGGTCCGGGGCGTTGAATTCATGCTGAAGGTATTCCGTATGGCCGGTGAAGCCGAATCCTTCCTCTGACATCGACCTCTTGTTGATGGGGCCGGTTACAAGGACGTCGATGAGGCCTTGTTTAATGTCTGCGACCGCTGTGTCCAGGGCTTTGATAGCTGCTTTTGCCGATTCGCCCGATGCTTTTCCGGGCTCTACATATATATTCTCCGGAAGGCAGTTCAGGATATTTATCTTCTTGGGTTTGGCGTCCCTTACGTTGCTTATAACGTAGGTGTCCACCTGTTCTATATTGTGGATGGATTTGCGGTAGAATCCGAAAATCTTCGAGGAACCGTAGATGACTGGAGTGAAGGAATCCAGAATCCTGGGGTCTCTGAGAGCCTTGATTATGACCTCGTAGCCGATTCCGTTTCCGTCGCCCTGGGTAATTCCTACTATAGGTTTATTATTAAGCATATATCGTGTTTTTAGAATAAAGTTTCGTGTATGTGTTCCTGCTCATAGGCCTCGTCTGCGGGCAGGTCCGGGGCCAGCCTGGCCTCTACTGCAAGGGCGTCGCAGCGCTCGTTCTCCGGGTTGCCGTTATGGCCCTTCAGCCAGTTGAATTTAATGTCGTGCGCCTTGTAAAGAGGCAGGAAGCGGAGCCAGAGGTCTACATTCTTGACCTTGGTCCAGCCGCGGGCCTCCCATGTCTTCAGCCAGCCTTCCGTTATGGCCTTGACAACGTAAGAGGAATCGCTCCACAGCTCTACCTTTGAACCGGTCCAGCGGATAGCCTCCAGGCCTTTGATTACGGCCAGGAGCTCCATCCTGTTGTTGGTGGTGAGCCGGAAGCCGCCGCTCAGCTCCTTTCGAAGCCCGCCGCAGAGCAATACTGCACCGTATCCGCCGGGGCCGGGGTTTCCGGCGGCGGCGCCATCGGTAAACAAATAAATAACGGGACGGTCTTCTTTCTGCATCGGCATGTAAAAATAGTGTATGGTTTTGCAAATATACGAAAAATTTGCCCTATTTTTGCATAATTAGCAATACTATGCGCAAAGAAGTTATGAATGTGCTTGTTACAGGCGCCAACGGTCAGTTGGGATTGGAGATTCGCGCCCTGTCCGGCGGGACAAAGGATCACTATATCTTCACCTGCCTGCACGAAAGCCCGGGGGTGGAAACCGTACCGCTGGATATCACCAACAAGGATGCGGTAGACATCATCTGCGAGTCGGAGAAGGTGGATGTTATCATCAACTGCTCTGCTTACAACGATGTCAACCGCGCGGAGGACGACTTCCAGATGGCGGATATGATAAACCGCCAGGGCGTGGAGAATCTTGCGGCGGCGGCCAAGAAGGCAAAAGCCGTACTTATCCATATATCAACGGATTATGTCTTTGACGGCGGCGCCAACGAGCCTTACCGGGAGACCGATGCCGCCAAGCCCCTGAACTCTTACGGCGCCACAAAGCTGTCAGGAGAAAGGGCGGTGGTTTCCTCCGGATGCAAGTACTTCATTTTCAGGACTTCATGGATGTATTCCAAGAATCGCAGGAACTTCCTTAAGACCATGGAGCACCTGCTTTCCTCGCGGGATTCCGTAAGTGTGGTCTGCGACCAGACAGGCACTCCCACTTACGCCGCGGACCTGGCCCTGTTCATTGTGGGGATTATCTCCTCAAGGAAGATTAAGGGGAACTACGGCTTGTATCATTTCTCCGACGAAGGTTCGGCGTCCTGGTACGACTTCGCCTGCGCCATAAAGAGCGCGGCCTCGCTGCCGGGAAAGGTTGTTCCATGCCGCAGCAAGGACTTCCCCCAGAAGGCGTCCAGGCCGCATTATTCAGTGCTTGACAAAAGCCTGGTCAAGAAGACCTTCGGCGTGGAAATCCCTCACTGGCTGGATTCATTAAAGGCTTTTTATTCTGATTCAAAGATATGAAAGGAATAGTTTTGGCGGGTGGCAGCGGAACACGCCTGTACCCCATTACAAAAGGAGTAAGCAAACAGCTTCTGCCGGTTTTTGACAAGCCGATGGTTTACTATCCGGTCTCCGTCCTCATGGATGCCGGGATAAGGGATATCCTGCTTATCACAACCCCGGAGGACTTGCCCGCCTTCAGGCGGCTCCTGGGGGACGGAAGCGACTTCGGTCTTAACCTTTCATATGCCGTGCAGCCGTCTCCGGACGGCCTTGCGCAGGCATTCATCATCGGCAAGGACTTCATCGGCAAGGACTCTGTCTGCCTTATTCTGGGGGACAACATCTTCCATGGCAACGGGCTGTCGGAGCTTATGGGCCAGGCGGTTAAGGATGCCGATGCCGGTATGGCCACTGTCTTCGGGTATCAGGTAAGCAATCCGCAGCGCTACGGAGTGGCGGAGTTCGGGCCGGACGGCAAGTGCCTGAGCATAGAGGAAAAGCCCCTGAATCCCAAGTCCAACTACGCTGTAACCGGCCTGTATTTCTATCCCAACGAGGTCGTCAGTGTCGCAGCCTGCATCAAGCCGTCGGCCCGCGGGGAACTGGAAATCACATCGGTCAACAACTGGTTCCTGGAACAGGAAAAACTGTTTGTCAGGACGCTGGGAACGGGGTTCGCATGGCTGGACACCGGGACGCATGACAGCCTTTCGGAAGCCTCCAACTATATTGAAGTCATAGAGAAACGGCAGGGCGTAAAGGTCGCCTGCCTGGAGGCCATCGCTTACAGAAAGGGATGGATAGACGCCGGAAAACTGCGCAGCGTAGCAACGCCCATGTCCAAGAATCCTTACGGGGAATATCTACTGAATCTACTCAAGTAAAATGGCAGCCAAGATAGTTGAAACCCCTTTCCGGGGACTTTACATAATTGAGCCCGAAGTCTTCGGGGACCGGCGCGGCTACTTCTGTGAAACCTTGAACCTGGGCTGGAAGGGAGTGGACTTTCCGGTCTTCGTCCAGGATAACGAGAGTCTTTCCTCCTACGGCGTAGTCCGCGGCCTTCACTTCCAGAAGGGCGATGCCGCGCAGGGCAAACTTGTAGGAGTGGCGCTGGGAATGGTTCTTGACGTTGCGGTAGACCTCCGCCCGGGGGAACCCACCTTCGGGAAGTATTATTCTGCGGAACTTTCTGACCAAAATCACCGCAGGATGCTTATCCCCAGGGGCTTTGCCCACGGATTTGCAGTGTTGTCAGAAAAAGCCCTTTTCCAGTACAAGTGCGACAATTTCTATGCACCGGACCAGGAAGACGGAATCGCCTGGGACGATGCAGACCTTGCAATTGACTGGAAGCTTCCCGCCGCCGATGTCATCCTGTCGGAAAGAGACCGTCATCACCAGTCATTTGCCGATTTTGCCGGAAAGATAAAATAGCGTCTATGGAAGGCTTTCACAAGGAGAACACACGAATCGCCAAGAACACCCTCATCGTCTATGTGAGGACGTTCTGCATCAGCGTGATAGGCCTTGTGGCCATGCGCCTTGTGCTAAAAGCCCTGGGACAGTCGGATCTGGGACTGTTTGATGTCGTGGCCGGCCTTATCTCCATGCTGGGCTTCCTGAGTACGGCCATGAGCACCACCACCCGCCGCTACATAAACGTAGAGATGGGAAAACCGGACGGGGACCCGCGGAAGATTTTCAATATCCTGATGAATATCCACATACTGCTGGCCCTGTTCATCTTTGTGCTGGCGGAGTCGCTGGGCATGTGGTATATCTACAATTACCTGAACATCCCTCCGGAAAAGCTCCACGACGCGGTTTTCGTGTTCCAGATATCCACGGTGGTGGCCTGCATGGGTATAATCAACATCCCGTACCAGAGCCTTATAGAGGCTTTTGAGCGCTTCGGGGCATCGGCGGCGATAGACATTGTCTCCAACCTGGTAAGACTGGGCCTCATCGGCCTTCTGTTTGTTATCGACGGCAACAGACTCCGCTATTATGCAATTGCGATGAGCCTTTTCACGGCGCTTTCCCTCCTGATGTATCACGGCTACTGCGCCATGCATTGGAAACATATAATCAAACGGGGCAAATACAGGGACAAAGCCTTGTATAAGGAGATATTCGGATTCAACAATTACACAGCCCTGTCCGCAATCGCGTACATAGCCCGCACCCAGGGTAGCAAACTGATTGTAAATCACTTCTTTGGGACATTTGTCAACGGAGCCTTCACCCCGGCTTACTCGCTGGAAAATTTCACGGTGATGAGCATCACCCGCTTTACCAATACAGCGGCCCCCCAGATTACGCAGAATTACAGCGCCGGGGACATGGAACGCTCCATAGACCTGGTCTGCAAGATTTCCCGCTTCAGCGCCCTGCTTATGATAGTGCTGGTTTCCGCCGTAATCGTGGAACTGGATTTCATACTGGGACTATGGCTGGACAAGGTGCCTGTGGGAACATCCCTGCTTTGCTTCTGGACGATGATCAGCGCCCTTGTGCGGGCCTTCGCCATGGGCGGGACCCAGACCTTCGAGCAGGCTACCGGCAGAATCAAATGGTTCCAGATAACCAACAGCGTGCTTTCCCTGGCCTGCCTGCCGCTTGGCTTCCTTGCCTATAAACTTGGTGCCCAGCCGGTTGCAATCATCCAGATATATATTTGCTACACAATTGTTTACAGGATAATAGAGTTCGGGCTGCTTAAGCGCCAGGCCGATTTCCCCATTGGCCGCTATCTGCGCAAGTCCTATGTCCGTCCCTTGGCGGTCCTTGCCCTTGCTTCTGCCTTTGTGGCAGTCTATGGCAGAGTGGTACCTGCCGATGCCTCTGCGGCCGTTCATCTTGCCGGAATCGCGGTCACAGTGCTCTTCACGGGACTGTGCGTCTTCTTCATAGGCATGTACTCCTGGGAAAGAAAGTCTGTCTGCCACTTTGTCAAATAGAAGATTTGCACTATATTTGTAGGTTTAATATCGATAAATATAGTTTTACAATATGGCACTATCCGGAATAATCCGCAAACTCTTCGGCTCCAAGGCCGACAGGGATATGAAAGAACTCAGGCCGATGCTTGAAAAAGTTCTTGCCGCATATCCCCAAATAGACGCACTTGACAACGACCAGCTGAGGGCTCACACAGAGGCCCTGAAAAAAAAGATAGCCCTGGTAGAGGAACCCTACGAAAAAAGAATCTCAGAAATCAAGGCGGAGCTGGATACCGATATCCCCGTTAAACGCAAGGAAGAACTTGCAACCGAGTCCGACAAACTTGTAAAGGAGGAGGACGAAAAGATAGAGGAAGTGCTCCTGGAGATTCTCCCGGAGGCGTTTTCCATCATGAAGTCCACCGCCCGCCGCTTTGCCCAGAACAAGGAGATCGTCGTGACGGCATCGGACTTTGACCGCAATCTCACCACCAACCATGACTTTGTCCGCATAGAGGGAGATAAGGCAATCTGGCAGAACAGCTGGGTGGCCGGCGGCAACAAGATAACATGGGATATGGTTCATTACGATGTCCAGCTGATCGGCGGTATCGTGCTGCATCAGGGAAAGATAGCGGAGATGGCAACCGGTGAGGGTAAAACCCTGGTTGCAACCTTGCCCGTCTTCCTCAATGCGCTCGCAGGAAAGGGCGTTCACGTCGTAACAGTGAACGACTACCTGTCCAAACGAGACTCTGAGTGGATGGGCCCGCTTTACATGTTCCACGGCCTGTCAGTAGACTGCATCGACAAGCATGAACCCAACAGCGACGCCCGCAAGCGCGCTTACAACTGCGACATCACCTTCGGTACCAACAACGAGTTCGGCTTCGACTATCTTCGTGACAACATGGCCATCAGCCTCAATGACCTTGTCCAGCGCAAGCATCACTTCGCCATCGTGGACGAGGTGGATTCCGTGCTCATCGATGACGCCCGTACTCCGCTCATCATCTCCGGTCCTGTGGCAAAGGCAGAGTCGGACGAGCAGTTCATGGAGTTCCGCCCTTATGTGGAAAAACTCTATACACTTCAGCGTCAGCTGGTTACACAGACTCTTACAGAGGCCCGCAAGCTTATAACTGACGGCAATGAGGCAGAGGGAGGCAAACTCCTTCTCCGTTGCCACAAGGGCCTTCCAAAGTACCAGCCGCTCATCAAGTACCTGAGCGAGCCAGGAATCAAGCAGCTTCTCCAGAAGACGGAGAACTTCTACTTGCAGGACAACGAGCGCCAGATGCACATTGTAACGGACGACCTTTACTTTGTCATCAATGAGCAGCAGCACTCCGTAGACCTTACTGACAAGGGCCATGACAGCCTTGCCAAGAGCGTTAACAACGCCGATTTCTTCGTGCTCCCGGACGTTGGTTCTTCCATCGCAGAGATAGAAAAGAGCGAGGGCACTCTCCAGGAGAAACAGGAGAAGAAGGACGCCCTCATGGAGGACTTCGCCCTCAAGAGCGAGCGTGTCCACACCATGATCCAGCTCCTCAAGGCTTACGCGATGTTCCAGAAGGATGTGGATTACATCATCGACGACGGCAAGGTAAAGATTGTGGACGAGCAGACCGGCCGTATCATGGAGGGCCGCCGCTGGAGCGACGGTTTGCACCAGGCTGTTGAGGCCAAGGAAAACGTCAAGGTGGAAAATCCTACCCAGACATTCGCTACCATCACCCTTCAGAACTACTTCCGTATGTATCACAAGCTGTCAGGTATGACAGGTACGGCAGAGACGGAGGCCGGTGAGTTCTGGTCCATCTACAAACTGGATGTAGTGGTTATCCCTACCAACCGCCCGGTTATCAGGGACGACCGCAATGACCTTATTTACAAAACCAAGAAAGCAAAATATGCCGCAGTTATCGCGCAGGTAGAGGAGCTGGTGAAAGCCGGCCGTCCTGTGCTTGTGGGTACCACGGACGTGGAGACGTCGGAGCTCCTTAGCCGTATGCTCCGCATGCGCGGCATCAAGCATAATGTGCTCAACGCGAAGCAGCACGCCCGTGAGGCGGAAATCGTGGCTCAGGCTGGCCAGAGCAGCAATGTGACCATTGCCACCAACATGGCGGGCCGTGGTACCGATATCAAGCTGTCCCCGGAGGTCAAGGCTGCCGGAGGACTTGCCATCATCGGTACGGAGAGGCACGACAGCCGCCGCGTAGACCGCCAGCTGCGAGGCCGTGCCGGCCGTCAGGGAGACCCTGGTTCTTCTACCTTCTATGTTTCCCTGGAAGACAAGCTCATGCGCCTGTTCGGATCGGAACGAATCGCATCGGTGGTAGACCGCCTTGGCATGACGGAGCAGGATGCACTGGAAAACAAGATGCTTTCCAACAGCATAGAGAAGGCTCAGCGCAAGGTAGAGGAAAACAACTTCGGTATCCGTAAGAGGCTTCTGGAGTACGACGATGTCATGAACTACCAGCGTGAGGCTATTTACTCCCGCCGTCGCAACGCCCTTTCAGGAGAGCGTATAGAGATTGACGTGATGAACATGATGCTGGATACTGCCTCCCGTATCGTGGAGAAGACGGAAGGCTATGAGTATCAGGACCTTGAGGCCTTTGTAATGGGCCAGCTCTCAATTGACCCGGGCTTTGATGCCGACTTCTACACCGACGCTAAACCCCAGGATGTTGCAGACAAGCTTTTTGCTCACATGGAGGAGGTTTACAAGCGCCGTATGGATACCCTGATAAACAAGGTCTATCCATTCCTCAAGGAAGTATATGAGAAGCAGGGCAAGATGTATGAAAACATCGCAATTCCTATCTCTGACGGCCGCAAGATGCTCAACCTGTCCGTGAACCTGGAGAAGGCTTACAACACCCAGGGCCGCGAGATTGCCAAGACCCTTAGCAAGACCATCATCCTGTGGCAGATTGACGAGCACTGGAAGCAGCATCTGCGCGACATGGACAACCTGCGCCAGAGCGTCCAGAACGCTGCCTACGAGCAGAAGGATCCGCTTGTTGTCTACAAACTTGAGAGTTATAACCTGTTTGCCGACATGCTGGATTCGCTGAACAAGGACGTGCTTTCATTCCTGCTCCGCGCCTTCATCCCGCTGCGTGATGACAGCGCTTCGCGCCCGGCACCGCGTCCTACACAGCCCCGCCGCACTGACATGAGCCAGATGCAGACTTCCCGCAACGACCTCTCCACCAACGGAGAACAGAAGAGCAATACTCCTGTAGTTGCAGAAAAGAAGGTTGGGCGCAACGATCCTTGCCCCTGCGGCAGCGGCAAAAAGTACAAGAACTGCCACGGCAAAGGCTTGGTTTAACAGGTATCCATGCGTCCCGTCGGGGACCATGGACCCTTATTTTCGGTCCCCGACGGGACATATGGATATATAAATGTAAAACAGATATTATATGGCTAAGACGATGGAACAGTCAGTCAACGTAAACGAGGTAAGCCGCATATCTACCGGAACCATCGTAAAAGGTGAAATCAATTCCCCCAACGATATCAGGGTAGACGGTTCATTCGAGGGTAAAATCATTTCCAAAGGCCGCGTAGTTGTGGGTGAGAATGCCGTTATCAGCGGCGACATCATCTGCGATAACGTGGATTTCTGGGGAAAGATGACAGGAAACCTCTTTGTAAAGGATACGCTCGCTCTCAAAGAGGGCTGCTCCGTTAAGGGCAACCTTAACGTAAAACGCCTTATGGTTGAACTTGGCGCCCGTTTCGACGGCAACTGCAAGATGTTGTCCGACGGTGACTTTGAAAAAGTTTCAGGCAAGGAAGCCGATGACAAAAAAGTAGGCGGAACACCTATTCAGGCTTAGATAATTATGACCTCTCGTGCGGGGAAGGCGGGACTTAAGTTTTGGATTGTTATTGCGGCAATCCTGGCGCTTGGTTTACGCAGTTCCCACGCACAGGATTTCTCCGGGATAATAAACGCCGTAGGCGGCGTTTTCAACAAATTGGGTATTACCGATTTGTATAAGTTTGCCAAGACAAGGGACACTACTTTCTACATGTCTCCTCCCGGGACGTATGATATCTGCCTTATAATGAACCTTGCCGGTTCCAGCCTTAGTACATGGGGCAGTGAGGAGGTTAAGAATTCCAAGTTCCGCTCCCATATCGACTCAGAGAGCATGGTAAATACCACGGTGACAGTTGGTTACGAAGGTATAGCCATAGGTTATACATTCAATCCTTTCTCCAAAAACAAGGACAGCAAGGACTCCCGGTTCAGCCTTACCCTGCACGGCAATTTCCTGGGACTGGACCTGGCTTATCACAATATAAAGTCTTTCTCCGGCTATTCCAGGATGGGGGACGTGCGGCATGTGATTCCTTACGGCGACCCGAATATGAAGCTGTTCATCCTGAACACTTATATAGTCTTTAACCATAAGCATTATTCGTTCCCCGCAGGCATTAACCAGAGTTATATCCAGAAGCGGAGTTCAGGCAGCCTTATAGGCGGCATTACCTATACCAACAACCGGACCAATGTCAATTCTGTGGGCTTTGGGGAGCCTTCGCTTAAGATTAATTCCAGGTTGATCTCCATCGGTGCGGGATACGGGTATAATTATGTTCCGCGCAAGAATGTTCTTTTTGCGGTGGCGTTTATGCCCAAGTTCGTGGTGTATGACAGTTCTTACCTTGGTGTAGATCATTACGATATCCAGCAGACTTTCAAGCGCCCGCAGCTTACTTATTCTGCGAGTCTTGCTTTGGTCCGTTGGTACGGAAAGCTTTATCTGGGTTTTTCTGCCCTGACCGATGGTTACACGTCGCATAAGTCCGGTTCCGGATACAATATTATCCAGAACCAGTGGCAACTTCACACCCACATCGGTTTCAACTTCTAATCTTTAGCCCCCAAAGAGGTATCAAATGGCCATGGACCAAAGATTCGCTCTTAAAAACTAAAAACTTTTCTAGTGTTGATTACTTTTTGAAGAAATCCAGAGCGGTCTTGAAGAGGGCGGTGCGCTGCTGCTCACACTTGACGATTTCCAAAGGGAAGCCAAGGCTTACTACCTGCCACTTGCCATTGTCGAAGGCGATACCGGCACCGATGTGGGTGTCTGTGTAACGCATGATGATGGCAGACTTGTCGGATGCTGGAAGCAGTCCGTCAGGAGTCTCTGCGCAGTAAATTTCCTCGTTGGGTGTGTTGTGGAAGGCAACTTTGAGGTCCTGGGGCATATTCATCAGAATCTTGTTGCGCATAGGAGCGGCAACAGCTGTCTTTGATGCGTAGTTGGCAATCCACTTGTATCCCAGCACCTCCTGGGCGAACTTCTTGGAATCCTCCCGGTTCAGGGAATCCAGCTGGACAGGGTAAACCTTGCTCCAGATGTCAGTTCCGATGTTTGAACCGGAAATCAGCACATCACCACCGGCGGAAGTAAAGTTGCGGATGCTGCTCCTGAGGGCCTCAGGGAATACCTGGAACCTGTCGGGGGTTGCACCGGGACGGCCGGCGGAAACAGTAACCTGCTTGCCGCAGATGATATCGGCAACGGAAACATAGGAAGGAGCACCGTCGGCCTGGAAGGCAGCGCTGCTCACTGAGCAGAAGCGGCGGCCAAGGGCCATCAGGGACTTGCCGTGGATGAACGGATAGTCAAAACTGTTACCCGCGGTCTGTTTGCCGGCCTCGTCTCCGAATGAACCGCCGTAACCGGGGTTATCGTCATCCTCCCATGGACGCTGGCGGTTGAACTCGTACATCTTCCCGGAGTATGTTATATCCTTAATATAAGGAACGCCGCCGTCAAGGGTTGCGTCAAAACCTGCATAGGTAGGGGTGTCGAACCAAGCCGGGCATGAAACCCTGTCAAAATTGTTTACAACCAGTACGGTCTCGCTTGCCTTGGCGCCCTCCGGGGTACCTGCGGACAGGATTTCAGAAGGGAAACTGAGTCCGCCGTCGTTGTAGGCGCGAATCTGGAAGGAATAGATATGGCCTCCCTCAATGGAGATTTCTGCGGAAACCTTGCCGTTTACTACGGAAGGCTTGTCCAGCCTGAATGACTCCTGCCAGCCACCGTCGTCAATACGGGTGTAAATCATGTATCCTGAAGGCTTTGCCGTAGGCTCGATAGTGTCTTCGGTGGGCTTCCAGCTAAGTTTTACGCGGTTGTCGCCGGCAAATACTGCGCTGAAGGAGTTAACCGGCAGCGGCTGAACCACGTAGGGTTTTCCGTAACGGTTGGACAGGAACTTGAGCATGCCCTTGTAAATTGCGCGGCTTACAGTAAAGCGGAATGCCGGGTCGTGTCCGTACTTCATATCCGCAAAGTTGGAGTGCGCCAGGATTTCCAGCAGCATTCCGGGAACACCGGTGGTGCGGGATTCGCTATAGGAACGGTCCCAAAGCTGCCTGCGGTTCCACTGGGGCTCATGCAGGGCGCGGACGTCATTGGTAATCTGGGTCTGTACAAGGTCCGTGTACTCGCGGGCGGCCATACGGTCGCTGCCGTCGGGGTACTTGCGGCTGTCGTCGCACATCAGGGTGTAGATGGCCAGTGTGCCTATATAACTGTCGTCAGGGGTAGTTCCGGCATCAGAATGGAAGGCCAGGGAAAGGTCGAAGGGAATACCCAGGCCTTCTTCCTCGGGGTTGGCCTCCGAGCCGCCGGCAAGGTAGGTAACCCACTTGCCCCTGTCGGCGTAATCGTTGGTGTAATCGGTCTCGAAAGCGCGGGTGATGGTGGTGTCGATACCGCTGTACTGCATGTTGTAGAGGGCGCCTTCAAGATAAGCGGGTACTCCGGATGCGGTCCAATACTCCATCGGCTCGTCATTATTTCCGCGGGCAACCTTTCCCATACCTCCGCCAAAGCGTACGGCGTCGGCGGTAACCGTCTTGCCCTTTTCACCTACATTCTCCAGTACTACGGAATAGTCGCCTTCAGGGTCGAATTCAAAAGTGCCCAGGTAAATCCAGGTGCCGCCGCCCATCTTCTGGTTAACGGAGAAGACGGTGGAGCCGCCGCGGTGATTCACGGTGTAACGGGCCCTGTCGGTACTGTTTTCAAGGGACTTGTAAGAAACGTAAACGGCATATTCGCCCCTCTTGTTGAACTCAGGCAGCCATTTTGCGGTTGCGGTAGCTTCCTTGGGGTTGCAGCCGGCGATGCGGACGGTACCCATGCGGAAGGGATTGTCTGCATCGATATATATCTTCTTAAGGTCTGCGAAACCTTCTCCGCAGTCGTCCCAGGAACCGGTCTCACGGTAGCCACCGTGGCGGCGGAGCAGGGGATCATTGCGGTCGTCGCGGAAGGACTCGTCGTTGTCGCAGACAACTTCCAGCTTCTGGGTATCGCGCTCACGCGGAGTCATCACATAAGCGCCGGCGTTCTCCAGCATCGGGATAAGGAAAGGAACGACATAGCTCTGTGTGTAAAGGTCCTCAACTGTCATGAAGTCAAGGGCCCTCTGCCACTCCCAGCGGCGGGTCTTGGCCTCGTAATAGCGGCCGTGGCTCTGCCAGAGGGCGATGTGCCTGCCGCTTAGTCCCTTGCCGAACACCAGGCCGCCGATGCGGCTGACGAGCGGAACAACTTTTCTGCGGCTAATCTTGTATTCGGTCTTCGAGCTCTGTCCCTTGAATGAAAGCTCCGGGGTGACCAGCTCCTCTATAGGAGTGGATTTGCAGAAGATTTTTCCTACGGAATACTTCTCGTAGCCTTCCGGGAACAGGTTCTTGAGCTCATCTTTGAACCAGCTGACATCTTCCTTGTGCCAGGACCAGTCCGCCAGATTCTCGTTGAAGTGGAAGTCCAGCTTGCTGCCCCTTGTGGCTACGGATTTGAGCCTTAGGAAGGACCTTACGGTTGTCCTCTCCCTGAGCAGGGTGGTGAGGGAATCACAGGTCTCTTTGAAGTCCGATACTATGCCGCTCTGTGCAAAAGCGCCTGCTGACAGCGCTGCGGCAACGATTACCGATGAAAAGATTCTTTTAAGCATTTGTTATCTATTGTTTAATTTGTTTTCTGAATGCGGCCCTCAGGTCCAGTATAAGGGCGATTATTGAACCGGTCGCAAGGCCGATTCCGTCTGCAAGGAAGTCGTTGGGATCTGCCGTCCTGTAGTCCGTGAGCCCCTGCCCAAGTTCCGTTCCTGCTGCTATTATATAGCCGATGACAAATAGGCCCAGCACCAGCAGCAGCGAATGAAGCGGCTTTTTTGTAACGCCGATGAACAGTCCCCTTGCGATAACGGGGAAGGGAAGGAACATGGAGAAGTGAATCAGCTTGTCCGTGGGGATGCCCAGGAAGGACTCCTTGATTGAGGGCGCGTTGTCAAAGCTGCCGAAGCAAAGCCAGGCAACGGCTCCCAGATATAGTATTAGCAGTACTACGTAAAGCTTTCTTATTTTGCTGTTTGTCATTTACTTAAGGATTAAATCTCCAAAGAATTCCGGCCTGTGGAAGTCCGGCTTGGGAAGGTCTATCGGCGCCCAGGAGACAAAGTGCATGTGGGCGGTCTTGTCTCCGCATTTGTAGAAGTTCGCACGCAGGCGTTTAGCGTCTGTGGCACCAATCAGGTCCAGGGGAATCAGCATTCCGGCGGTCCAGCTGTGTATGCCACCGTCAATCTGGAAGGGAGCCCCGTCCACGGTGGTGTATCTGCGGATACGTCCCAGTACCGATGCGTCCCTGCGCGGCCTGTCGTGCCTTGTGGCACCCTCTGATGCAAGCAGGCGCCCGGTACAGGTAAGCTCGAAGTTATAGTATTTGTCCCCTGAAGGGTCCTGTACAAAGAACTCTACGCAGCTGTCTTCCCACATCCTGCCGTTGTCCTGCAGTTCCATGGATCTTAAGTCCAGTCCCCTTACGTGAAAGAGAAGCGCCAGGTTCTTTCCGTCGTGGGCGGCGGTAACGTTGCAGTCCGGGCGGTAAGGGAAGGCATCGGGCCAGTTTACGCAGCCGATGCAGGCTTTTGCCCCGTGCTCCTCAAGTGCAAGGTCAAGTGCTTGAAGGTCAAGCGTTTCCAATGATTGGATAAAGGGGATTTCAAGAGTCTTTGTCATAAGCTTTGCATGTCATTGAGTTTCTTGTAATAGCCGTTCTGCGCAATCAGCTGGTCATGGCGTCCGCGCTCCACGATATGTCCTTCCTTCATGACCAGAATCTCGTCTGAGTTTTTGATGGTGGAGAGCCTGTGGGCGATGGCGATGGTGGTCCTGCTGGACATCAGCCTGTCAAGGGCCTCCTGTACAAGACGCTCTGATTCCGTGTCAAGGGAGGCCGTTGCCTCATCTAGAATAAGGATAGGAGGGTTCTTGAGAACGGCCCTTGCGATTGAAAGCCTCTGCCGCTGGCCTCCGGAAAGCTTTGCTCCGCGGTCACCGATGTTGGTGTTGTAGCCATCCTCCTTCTCCATGATGAAGTCGTGGGCGTTTGCAATCTTGGCAGCCTCTATTACCTGCTCCATCGTCGCATCCTTGACGCCGAAGGCTATGTTGTTGAAAATGGTATCGTTGAACAGGATCGGCTCCTGGTTTACATACCCGATGAGGCCGCGGAGGCCGGCCATCTTCAGGTCTCGGATATCGGTCCCGTCAATCTTTACGGCTCCGCCGGTGACATCGTAGAATCTGGGGATCATGTCCACCAGGGTGGATTTTCCGGCCCCGGATTCACCTACGATTGCTACCGATTTGCCTTTGCCGATGGTGAAGTTGATGTCTTTCAGTATCTGCTTCCCGTCCTCGTAGCTGAAGTTTACGTTCTCGAAGGTGATATCGGAATTGAATCCGGAAGGGTCTTTTGCACCGGCAGCATCGGCAATGGGGTTCACTGCATCAAGAATCTTGTCAATCCTTTCCATGGAAGCGAGGCCCTTGGGAATGGCGTATGTCGCTTTGGAAAAGTCTTTCAACGGATTAAGGATGCTGTACAGGATCACCATGTAGAAGATGAATGTGGACGCGTCGATGGGCGCTTTTTCTCCAAGGATGAGGGTGCCGCCGAACCAGAGGACGATGGCAATGAGAACCGTCCCCAGGAATTCGCTCATAGGGTGGGCGAGTGCCTGGCGGGTTGCCACTTTGGCCGACTTGGAACGCAGGCCGTCGGTGGTGTCGGCAAAGCGGGAGGTCATCTTTTTCTCTGCCACGAAGGCCTTGATAACGCGCAGGCCGCCAAGGGTTTCCTCTACCTGAGACATGGTGTCGCTCCACATCTCCTGAACCTGTAAAGACTTACGCTTCAATTGTTTACCTATAACTCCCATTACCCAGGCCAGCACCGGTACAACCACAATTGTAAAGAGCGTTAGCTGCCAGCTTATAAAGAGCAGGGTGGCAAAATAGAAGATTATAAGGATAGGGTTCTTGATAAGCATGTCCAGGGAGCTCATGATGGAGCTTTCCACCTCGCTTACGTCACCTGTCATGCGGGCGATGATGTCTCCGCGGCGCTCCTGGGAGAAGAAGCCCAGGGGCAGGGAAAGGATTTTCTTGTACAGCTGCATCCTCATGTCCCTGAGCACTCCCGTGCGGATGGGAATCATGACCGCCGATGACCCGAAGTAGCAGGCTGTCTTAAGCAGTGTCATGACTGACAGGGCGATACAGAGGATGAGCAGGGTGGTGGAGGCTCCGGCGGATTCTACCAGCCGGGTTACCCAGTAGTAGGCGTTGTTGACTAGTTTTTCCTTGAAACTGAAACCATCGGCGCCCCAGGGAATGAATGTATAGACCGCTTCATTTATCTTGAAGAGTATCTGAAGCATCGGGATAATAAGGGAGAAGGAGAACACGTTGAAGATTGCGGACAGCATGTTCAGCGCGACGCTCCAGCTCAGGTACTTCCCGTAAGGCCTTACATATTTGACGATTATTTTCCAGAATTCTTTCATATTTTTTATCTTGTTTTGCCGTCTCCCGGGATAATTCCGGCCACGCGCTCCGTCCAGTCCCACAGAAGCCAGATCCGTCGTTTCAATACCGGAAGATCAAGATTATCAATGGTATCCGTAAGTTTATTGTTGTTCATTGTTATGCCCGATGTTGCCAATGCCGCAGGGATCCCCTGCTCTGCGAAGAACTTCTGCTCCCCGGCCTTGCGGAAGAAAACCTCCGTGAAGTCACGGCTGCCGTAATAGTCGAAGCTCAGGTCCAGCTCTGTCCCTTTGCTCATGTTGGCCTGGTAAATTTCCGTCCTGCCGATGCCGCCGGTAAGCAGGATCAGGTAATCTTTGCGGCCGGATTTCAGGGGCGCCAGGCTGCTGCCTACCTGGTCTATGTTAAGCACCAGTTTTATGTTTTTAGGACCGATGCTGCGGCCGTCCGGGCCTTTCAGGGCCCCTCCGGAGACTTCTTTCCAAAGGGAGGCTGCTCCCGCCATGCTCTGGTATTTGGCGTCCAGGCCTGCGAAGATGACATCGGCACGGTACTGGCGGCCGAGTTCCCTCGACAGGGAAATCATTTCTGCCAGGGCAAGCATTGCAGCCACTCCGGAGCCGTTGCTGTCTGCTCCGGGGTAAATGTTGCCGCCGCGGATGCCAAGACCGTCGTAGCTGGCCATGACAAGAATATAGCCTTCCGGGGCGCTGCTGCCGCCTTCTGCCAGTCCTATCACATTGCGGCCGGCACCGCTGCCCGGCACTTGGAAACCGTGGATGAAGGATGTTCCCACGGGCCTGAGTCCCAGGCTGGAGAATCTGCCTGCTATCCATGCCGATGTTTCCATTGCTCCGCGGGTACCAGTGGCGCGGCCTGCGCAAAGCGAATCTGAGAGGAACTCAATGTCGCGGCTCAGTTTTTGCTCTGTTACCGTGGCGCGTGCTTCTTCCGATATGTTTATCCGCATGTCCCTTGCTGCGCAAGGGAAAATTGCTGAGGCCATCAGGAGGATGCTTGCAATGAGGCTGATATTTTTAAATAAAACCAAAACTGTTTGTATATTTGCAGTATCCGTCAAAATTAGTGATAATCGGGCAGAATATGAATTTTTTTTCGAAATACTTTTTAATTCCGGTCATTTTTATGGCATCGGCGCTTAATTTGAGCGCCCAATATGACCGGGATGTGTTCTATATGAGGGGGCGGCAGGCTTTGGCGGACGGCAAGTATGCCCAGTCCATAGAGAACTTCAATGTGCTTGCCAGGATAGACAGTACGGATTACTGGACGTTCTTTTACAGGGGCATCGCCAAATATAATCTTGGGGATGTCCGTGGCGCGCAGAAGGACTTTGACAAGTCTGTGAAACTGAACCCGGTCTTTACTTCCGGTTATCATTACAGGGCTATAACATTCAGCAGGTCAGGAGATTACGAGTCTGCGCTGCGGGACTTTGACGCGGCTTTGAACCTGCGGCCAGGCTATGAGGGAATTTACTTCAGCCGCGGCGTGACATATTTCCTTGCCCAGCGCTTCAATGAGGCTGTGACGGACTTTGACTGGTATATCCGCAAGCAGCCCAAGGATCCTGCGGCTTTCCTGAACAGGGGAGCGAGCTACCTTTTCATGGGCGATACCACCAAGGCCCTGAACGACTACAACAAGGCTATCAAACTGGACCGTTTTGAGCCGGAGGGCTATGTGCGCCGCGGCCGCCTTAAGGCAGCTAAGGGAGAGCTTAAGGACGCTATCAAGGACATGGACAAGGCTATTTCCCTTGATACTACATCTACATTCGCCTATTTTAACAGGGCTATAATGTATTATGAGACAGACGATTATAACTCTGCGATGAAGGATCTTGACCGCGTCCTGCGGGATGAGCCGGGCAATGCCCTTACACTTTACAACCGAAGCCTTATCTATGCCCGCACTGGCAATTTCGAGAACGCCCTTAGCGATATGGACAGGGTTATAAACATTAACCCCAGAAACGTCCTTGCCTACTATAACAGGGCGTCTTTCTTTATGCAGATGGGCAGGTGGCTGGATGCGGTCGAGGACTATGACAAGGCCATTGAGATTTATCCTGATTTTGCCAAGGCGTACATGAACCGTTCTTATGCCCTGAGACAGATGGGTGAGTATGCCAGGGCTGCCACGGATTACGAGACTGCGCGCCGCAAAATCAAGGAGTATCATGAGACCAACGCCGCTTCCGAGGGCTCTTTTGCCGATACTACCAAGAAGTACAGTTCACTTTTGTCCCTTGACGCCGATTTTGCCAAGAAGGACTTTGACGATGAGCTGCTGCAACACCGTGACATCGACGTCCGTTTGCGTCCTTTGTATAAGTTTGTGCTTTCTCCTGACCGTAATCTTGGGCTTGTGGCCCTTTCCCAGAAGTATGAAAACGCTCTTCTGGACAAGTTCCTTAGAGAGGTGCCGGTTCCGGTTGCAATTACCAGCAAGGACTCTTTGCGCAGTGCTATTTCTTATATAGAGCTTACGGAGGCGGCGGCCAAGGCTCCAGCCGGGATGGGGGACTTCCTGAAGGGTTTGTACGAGCTGTCTTCGCGGCAGTTCAACGCTGCCTTGAGCTACTACGGGCAGGCTGTCAGAAATACCTCAGAATCAGATAAATACGGCCAGATGTACAAGGCGTTCTACCTGATGAACAGGGGAGTGCTCCGTGCAGAGATGATAGAGTTCCTGTCTTCTATAGAGAGCAATGTGCAGACGCTTACCATGGATGACCGGGGAACTACGCGGGCTCGTGTCAAGGAGGGCGTCAGCCGCACTTATGATTATTCCGATGCTATTTCGGATATGGAGGAGGCTGTAAAACTGCTTCCGGAGCTCCCTTACCTGCATTTTAACCTGGGCAACCTGCGATGCTTGTCTTCGCGCCTTGTAGAGGCTATTGACAGTTATTCAGAGGCTATCAGGCAGTATCCTGCCATGGCCGACGCTTACTTTAACCGCGGTCTTGTCCTTATCTATCTGAAGGATAAGGAGAAGGGTTGTTATGATTTGTCCGTTGCCGGTGAACTTGGTGTTGCCGATGCTTACGGGGTTATCAGCCGTTATTGTGAAGAGAAGGAGGAGTAGCGGTGGATCTTAGGTTCATGAGTTTTTCCAGCGGCAGTTGCGGGAATTGCTATTATCTTGAGTGTGACGGCCAGGCTGTACTTATCGATGCGGGGACTTCCATCCGTTCCCTTAAGCATTATATGTCTTTGAACGGCTTGTCTCTGGATAATGTTTGCGGGATTCTTGTGACTCACGACCATCTGGACCATATCCGTAACCTGGGCTCGTTTTGCAAGAGGCTTGGCAAGCCGGTCTATGCTTCTGAGAGGCTGCATGCGGCTCTTGCGCACCATACTTTTACTGCTCCGTACATCGGGGCTTGCCGCAGGGTGCTTAAGGAGGGTGCCTGGAATGCTGTGGGGAATATGCAGGTGCGTTATTTCAATGTTCCACATGATGCTAGCGATACTTGCGGTTTTGCTGTTTCGGTGGCGGACAGGCGTTTTTTCATTATGACTGATGCGGGGCGTGTCACGGACGAGGCAGTTTCCCTTGCTTCGCAGGCTGATGTTGTTGTGATTGAGTCCAATTACGATGTCGATATGCTTATGGGCGGGCCGTATCCGCACGAGCTGAAGATGCGTATTTGCGGCGGGAACGGGCATCTGAGCAATGACGAGTGTGCTGCGGCCGTCACGCGTTTCTGGCATCCGGGCCTGCGTGCCATTTTCCTCTGTCACTTGAGCGAGAATAATAACACCCACGAAGCCGCCTACGCCGCCTCGCTTGCCGCCCTCCGCTCCCTCGCTCCCGTCCCACACGGCTCGGAATCCCTCTCGGTTGCTCCTGCGGGCACTTCACCGGCTTCGGTCGCCCCCGGATTCACCGAAGGCTCCCTCATCCTGAAGCCCCTTCCCCGCGAATACCCTTCCGCCCTCTACACCCTCTGAATCTGTAAAGCCTCGTGGCGGCTAAATCGCTGAGTTACAGTGCTTTAAGTAAAAATGGTTACCCATTTTTGCGGCAACCGTAATCACGCAACTCGCTAATTATCAGTCATTTATCTGCCACGACCTTTTATCCCGAGCGACATAGACCCTTATAATCGGAGTGAGCGGTTAAGGGTCCATGGCTTTTGGGATATTTGTTTGCTACAAGCTACTTGTGTCTTGAGGACGTCAGTCGGTGGTGATAACGCAGTCACCGGGGGCTTTGATGTTCTTGTCAAGGATGATTTCACCGATGCTGCCGGCGTGGATGGAACCGGTGCGGGGGTTCTTGACAGATACTATGTTGCCTTTGACGGTGGCACGGACAGACGAGTACTCGAAGGCCAGGTCTGCATCTGGGGCGAAGGTGCAGTCCTCAAGGACCAGGTTCTCTGCGTAGCAGAGTGGCTGGCTGCCGCCGATATGGCAGCGGACGAGCCTCAGGTTGCGGGAATGCCAGCCCAGGAACTCGCCGTTAATAACTGAATCATAGACAGTTACATTGTCAGTCTCCCAGAAAGCATCCTTGGTGTTCAGGACGGAATCATGAATCTCTACATTCTTGGTCCACTGGAAGGAATAGTTGCCGTTAAGCTTGAAGTTACGCAGCACGATGTCGTGGCACTTCATGAAAATGTAGTCCGCGCGGTCGGCTACAAGGTCATCGGCCTCTATGTTTCCGCAGTGCCAGAAAGTCTCTGCAGCAGAGCCTATTATCACATTCTTAATCTTGATGCCTTCCATCTCGCGGAACATCTTCGGAGCGTCTACGATAGTATCTTCCATTACAAGATTCTTGGAATACCACAGCGCGGCGCGGGCACCAACGGTAAAGATGCAGTCGCGCACCTGGAAGCCGTCGCAGCACCAGAAGGGATACTTGCCCTCGAAGCGGCAGCGTGTCGCGCGAATGTTGGAAGTCTCCTTGAGCGCCGATTCTCCTGCGTGGATAATAACGCCTTCAAGGTCAAGGTTATGCTCACAGTAAAGCGGACGTTCGCCGCCAAATTCCTGGTTCTTAATTAGTTTCAGTTCTGTATTCATAGCAGTAAAAAATTTTTTCAAGTTGTCTGAAGGCTTCCTGCGAGCGCCTTCTTCATCCAGCTGCGGCCGCGAATCCTGAGAAGGAACAGGATACCGCGAACGTTAAGCTCTATACACATCGGGATCCAGTATCCCAGAAGTCCCATGGAAGGAGTAAGAATCAGTGCGAGACCAATCCTTACCAGCCACATCGTACCAAAGTTCAAAACGCTTGGAACAAGCGTGTCACCGGCGCCCACGCAGGAGCCGTAAGCTACTATCGACGCGGCATAAAGAGTCTCTGCAAACGCCTCTATCCTAAGCACTTGGGCGCCAAGGGCAACTACGTCGGCGTCGCTGCTCAGGACGGACATAATCTGCGGCGCAAAGACAAACATCACAGCCGCAAGGAAGGTCATCATGGCCATGCCGGAGAGCAGGGTGATGCGGGAGAAGCTGCGCGCCAGTTTTTCACGTGCGGCGCCAAGGCTCTGGCCCACGAGCGTCGTGGCGGCATCGGCCATACCGAAGCCCGGCATATAGCAAAGGGCCTCTGCGGTGATGGCAAAATTGTTGGCGGCAATGGCAACCGCGCCCAATGGCGCCACGATGATGGTTCCGGCGATATGGGCGCCGCGCATAGCGACATTTTGCAGCCACATCGGACCGGAGATACCCAAAGCGTTGCGAAGGCATTTGGCAGTGGGGCGGAAACTGCCCCGCTCCTGCCTCAAATTCAATTCAGGGGAGCGGACCAGCACGAACCACATCATGATTCCGGCTGTGATTGCCATCGCAAGGCCCGTTCCAAGGGCCGCTCCGGTTACTCCAAGGCCGGCTCCGGGCATTGTCATTTCCATCCCGAAGATATTCACAAGCCTGGTGGGGAATATCAGGAAGAAATTGAATATAACGTCCAGCAGGCACATTACCACGTCCAGGATGCTGGGCAGTTTCATGTTGCCGCTGCACTGGAGCATCGTCCCGCCAAGCCACGTAATCTGCATGAACGGAAGGCTCAGCGAGTATATTAAAAAGTAACTGGAAGCATCGGCGACAATTTCTTCTCCGCCGCCAAGCCAGCGAGGGAGCCAAGGACTGATTGCCACGCCGATAAGGGCCAGTGTGATACTGAGTCCGATACAGGATGAAAGGCTTTCCCTGAGCACCTGCCGCGCCGCCTTGAAGTCGTTTGCGCCAATCAGGTGGGCCACCTGGACGGAAAAACCCTGGCACGCAGCAAAAAGGAAGCCTCCGAACAGCCATGTGGTTGTTGCAATAAGGCCGATGGACGCAGAAGGATTGGCTCCAAGGCTGCCTACCATCGATGCATCTATGAATTGCAGAAGCACCGATGCCAGCTGCGCAAGGATGGCCGGGCCGCATAGGAGCATAGTAAGGCGGAACTGTTGTCCTTTTGTCAGTTCCGCCCCGTTTCTAATGCCTTCCAGCAATATGTCCTTCGTGGTCTTTGCCACCGTAACTCCTTAATTCTTAAACAGTTTGATAACGTCTGAAAGTTTTCCGTCTGATGTGAACGCTCCCATGTCGTAAGCATTCCAGCCCAACTGGTTGTACTTGGCCGGCTTCCATCCGCCGTAAACCTCCGGCTCCCAGTAGAGTATGCCTTTGCAGGCGTCTACCTTGTAGATTTCCTCGATGAAGGCCTTAAGGCAGGTTGCTCCGGTTGCAAGGTCGGCGGATTTGATTCCGGTCTCTACGACGATTACGTCCTTCCCTGTCTTTTCCGCCAGTTTCTTGATATTGTTGATGGCGTCTGTGTTGCAGCTTATGTAGTTTGCTCCGTCCTTGTCTACCTGGGGATAGTGTGAAAGGCCGATGATGTCGGTTTTTCCTCCTGCGGCAGAGAACTTTTCAAACCACCAGAGATTGTCTTCGTAGGCATGGTTCAGGTGAACGAAGACCTTGGCACTCGAAAATACGCCTTTGGCGGCATCGTAGCCGGCATTGCTGAGCTCTGCATAGCGGGCCCAGCTATTTTGTTCCTCCGCAGTCTGCCACATAATTTGTCCGTCAGGCCAGAGCATTCCATGTCGGGTCTCATTGCCGATCTGGATGTATGCAGGGTTGATTTTGTCCAGTTTGAGCTTGGTCAGGAAGTCTGTCGTGTGCTGCTTTACAAGGGCAACCAGCTCGTCATGAGTCTTTCCGTTCCATGCCGCCGGAGGAGTCTGGGTGCCGGGATCAGCAAAAAAGTCGCTGTAATGGAAATCCAGCATAACGCTCATGCCAAGGTCCTGGGCGCGTTTTGCCTTCGCGAAAACATCGTCGTAGGCGCACCAGCCGCCGTCCGGGTTAACCCAGATACGGAGGCGTATAACATTCATCCCCAGGTCCTTGAACATACGGAACAGGTCTTTCTGGCTGCCGTCGGCGTCGTAGAACTTCTTGCCGTCCTTTTCCATCTCCGTAACCCAGGAGACATCGGCTCCGAATACGAAATCTGTCCTGGCCTGCTCTGTGGTGCCGCCGCCACCGCCACCAGGTTCTGTTCCGGGGTCAACGCCATTGCCGCCGCCGTCTTTTCCGCAGGCTGCCAGGGAGAAAATCCCGGCCAATATTGTAAGAGTTAAAAAAATCTTCTTCATCAGATTAGTACTTTGAATTGCAAATATATTAAATATTTGCCGGAAATCAAGATATTATTTATACCTTTGCCTTTGTTAACGGGGATGTTTTGGTTTTGACAGCATTGACATCTGCCGGTAAGCAAGCCGGGCTCTGTGGGGCGGCCCGTAAATCCTGACCTTCAAAAAATCAGTTGGCAACAACAACTATGCACTCGCTGCCTAATTAGACTCAGTCTGTTAGCTTAATCCGCGGCGCCAAGGCTGCGCCGCCGACGAGTATCCCTCGGAACTTCCGCCCGTTATCTTCCGGCCCAGGGGTATCATTCAGAACGGGACGCTCCGGCGGATGCCTTTAAAGCCGGCTAAGACCAAAGGCTAAGGGACTGGTGGCCCGTCTTCCGGCAGCTCTTCCCCTACAACCAAAGGAAGAATAAGCTTGTAGAAAGCCGCCGGGTGCGGTGTTTGGACGGCGGTTCGAGTCCGCCCATCTCCACCACCTAACAGTTGCTATTATGAAACAGTTGAAGTTTTTGTCCGTTGTCCTGGCTGCAGGCGCGCTGGTGTCTTGCGGCAACAACGGTGGCTCAGGCCTTAAAATGGGAGATGTTATCGGCATGCAGCAAACATGGACCGGAACAAGGGAGTATTCATCATCATCTTCTT
>OMVB01000101.1 GCA_900314395.1 uncultured Prevotellaceae bacterium
GAAGACTGCACCGGCTGCTCCCTTTACAATTTTGACAAACCCTCGGCAAAATAATAACTTCTGTATCAAAAGCCATGGACCCTTATTTTCGGCTTTTGATACAGAAGTTTATATTCTAAAAAAAATTAATAGTTATGAGCCTTGTAGCAATAGTAGGAAGACCTAACGTAGGTAAATCCACCCTCTTCAACCGTCTGGTAGGCATGCGCCAGGCAATTGTAGACGAGACAGCCGGCGTTACCCGCGACCGCCATTACGGAAAATGCGAATGGTGCGGCCACGAATTCTCCGTTGTAGACACCGGAGGATGGTCATCCGGAAGCGACGATGCCTTTGAGCAGGAAATCCGCAAACAGGTGGTTATAGCCATAGAGGAAGCGGACCTTGTACTGTTCATGGTAGAAGCCTCCACCGGCATTACAGACTACGACGCAGAAATTGCAGACCTCCTGCGCCGCAGCAAAAAGCCGATAGTACTTTGCGTAAACAAGGTAGACAACGGAGAAAAAATCTACGACTCCTACCAGTTCTACTCCCTTGGACTGGGAGAAATCTGGAGCATCTCCGCAGCAAACGGAAGCGGTACCGGAGACCTTCTTGACGAGGTAGTACGCCTGCTCCCGGAGGAAACCGCAGCAGAGGACCCTTACGCCAACCTTCCGCACATTGCCATCGTGGGCAAACCGAACGTAGGCAAATCCTCCCTCACAAACGCCCTGCTGGGAGAAGAACGCAATATTGTCACTCCCGTTGCAGGAACCACAAGGGATTCTATTTCAAGTCATTACAATAAATTCGGCCACGAATTCATCCTGGTGGACACCGCCGGAATGCGCCGCAAGAACAAAGTCTCCGAAGACCTTGAGTTCTACTCCGTCATGCGTGCCATCCGCGCCATCGAGCATTCGGACGTCTGCATTCTCATGATTGACGCAGCCAACGGCATCGAATCCCAGGACATGGCCATCTTCAACCTCATCCAGAAGAACAAGAAAGGCTGCGTTGTAGTGATTAACAAATGGGACACCATAGAAAAGGATTCCAAGACGATGAACGTATACACAGAGGGCATCAAGGCCCGCCTGGCCCCCTTTAACGACGTTCCCATCATATTCACATCGGTAATTAACAAGCAGCGCATCCTGGACGTGCTGGACGCCGTAGGCAAGGTTTACGACAACTACAGCCGCAAGATCCAGACTTCTGTCCTGAATGAGGTCATGCTCCCGGAAATTGAGAATTATCCGCCGCCGGCATGGAAGGGTAAATACGTGAAAATCAAGTTCATAACCCAGCTGCCTACCGCAAGCCCCTCATTCGCATTCTTCTGCAACCTGCCGCAGTATGTGAAGGAACCTTACAAGAGATTCCTGGAGAACAAACTGCGCGAGCATTTTGACCTTACCGGCTGCCCGATCCAGGTATTTATCCGGCAGAAATAGGAAGGCGTACTGTGAAGCAGGCGCCGCCAAGGTTGAACGAACGGCTGTAGAAAATCTCTCCGCCGCACCGCTCAATAATATTCTTGCAAATAGCCAGGCCAAGCCCGGTTCCGCTGCTCTTGGTTGTAAAGTTCGGCGTGAACAGACGCGCACGGTTTTCGTCCTTTACGCCGGGGCCGTTGTCCTCTACAACAACATCGTAGAATCCCTCGCGGGAACTAACCCTGAGTGACACATAAACCTTTGCGTCATCCTGGTTATCCACCGCCTGTATCGCATTTGTCAAAAGATTTACAAACACGCGGGTAATCTGCGGTTTAGGCCCCTCTATAACAGCTCCCTGCAAGCCAAAGTATTGCAGCTCAATATCTTTCTTGCCGTCAAAGAGCGCAATCTGCTCCCCTATCAGGCGGTCCAGGTCGATGGATACGGGTTCCTCACTGTACAGTTTTGCAAAGGTAGAGAACTCATTGGCAGTATCGGTAAGAGTGTCGATGCTTTCAAGGATAACCGGAGCCATCGAGTCGAAGCGCTCTCCCCAGGACTCGTCACCGCGGCTGCGAAGCATGATAAGCCTCTGGATCTGGAGCTTGATTGGCGTAAGGGGGTTCTTGATTTCATGGGCCACCTGGCGGGCCATCTCGCTCCAGGCCTTGTCCCGCTCTGCGCGGGCCAGCTGGCGGCTGCTCTCCGACAAATCATGCACCATCAGGTTATACGCCCGCACAAGGGTGGAAATCTCATCCTCACGTTCATAGATAATGTACTCCAGGCCCTCGTCGCGCGCAGAACTCATCTTCCGGCCCATATCAAGGATAGGAATGAACATCCTGTCAATAACCCTGGAAGAAATAAGCCTTGCCACAGAGAGCAGGATAAAGAACAAAGTTATAATGAACATGGAGTGGAAAACTGCCTCTGTACGGAACTCCAGGCCGGTATCAGTATAAGGAGCACAAAGAATTGCCAGCACCTTTCCGTCGCCGTTGAAAAGCGGGGCATACATTGCATAATACTGTCTCCCGGACGTCTTTTCCTTATGGATATAGAACCTCTTGTTCTCGTACATTATGTTCCGATACGCATCTTCATCGGCCCTCATGCCCCAAAGCAGACGCTCAAAAACCTCCGGGCGGGTAGATTTGAACACCCGGCCGTCGGTGGTATAAAGGGTAAGATCCGATTTTGTATGATCCCCGATGTCCGACAGCATCTTGGCCGCCTGCTTGGTATCAAAGTCCTCGTATGAAGAATAATAGCGGATTTCTGACTGCACCAGGGACTGAATCGTACTTATCTTGCTGGTCATCAGATTGTTGATATTGGCCTCGTTGCGCTTGTAAACGAAGAACACGCTGATAAGGGCCAGCACCACCATCGTACCCACAAGGGAAACAAACAGAACCGTATTGAAGGTGGATTTATAGTAGTTCTTGGTAAAGGCGGAGCGGCGTTTCCTGTCCATCGAAATAAGGCTCAGGAAGAACAGCACGGCCAGCGCAACCATGAATGAAGCCACAAGATAATTGGTAAACTCCACATCCGGACGGGAAATCACAATGAACTCTCCGTCGGACACCTTTTTGAAGAAGTGCACATAGCCGTCCTTGCTGTCCACCTCCTTGAAGTCTTCCTTAAGAACCGTCGGGTATGCATAGTTTCCCTTATAGCCTACCAGCTTGTCATTCAAGTATTTAGCATAAGAATAAGTATGCGGCAGCACTACGCTTCCGGGAGACGAATTCCCCAAAATTGCATAATAGCCGATGTCATCTTTATCCGACTTTGCCTCGATGGTCAGGACCATGTGCACCATTCCGGCGACAGTATTGAAATACACAAAGTGGCCGGTATACTGGGACATTCCGTTTGCGGAACGGCTGTACATGAACCTTGAGTTGTCTGCAATGGCGCTTCCCCGCGAAAGCAAATCGGACAGATAAGCCAGGATGGCAGGGTCGCCCTCATTCTCCTTGAACATGAAAAGCCCAAGTTCGTAATCCTGGGACATGCGGCCAAGATAACCGTCGGTAATCCTGTTCAGGAGAATGCGGTAATCTGCATTCTGCATTATCAGGTTGGCGATGACCGCATCGGTGGCGATTCCGTTTTCCACCGCCATCAGTTGCAGCTCAAAGGCAAGATTCCTTTCAACGGCAAGGCGGTTGGCCCAGATATTCACCCTCTTTTCCTCCCGCTTAACACCCTCAACGGAGGAGAATGTCACCATCACGCTGGCGCAGATTATCATCGCCACCATACGGCCCGTATTGGACAGGAAATTAACCCGCCAGCCGAAGATTTTCAGGAACCACGGACGCAGCAGCTGCAGGATAAGCACGCATGCAGAGAAGAGGAAGATGTAGGAGACATATACGTAAACAGTGTAGGAGCTTATCTCCGCCACTTTGAAGAGTTCCAGACAGATATTGGAATTTACGATTATGCTCTTGAAAGAGATATATGAATATATGACGATGGCGGGGAGTGCCACCATCGGCAGTATGACAAAGGCGTAGAAAGATACCTTTTTACCGCGGTGAAGGGCCTTGACTATCGGCAGACGGACACTGTAAACGGTATATATCAACAGTGAGATGGCAAGGTTGATAAGCAAGACGGCGCCCAGGGAATAGAACACGGAGCCATCGGCATAAACAGATGGGGAGAAAATGCTTTCAGTGGCCGACAGCAAGCGTCCTATAATATAAAAGCTGCCCAGTGCCAGAAGCAGCCAAACCTGGGTGATAAGCATACCACGGATGGTCCTGTGGGTGTACAGGTACACGAAAGCCGCGATTATCATCAGCAGAAGGGCAATCCACGCCACAACGGTATCCGGCATAAGCGGGGGCACCTGCGCATTCTCCTGAATCACCTTCATCATGGGCCGTCCGTCCACGATAACCTCCGCGCCGCCGCTGTAACTAAGCGGATAGACAGAGAAGCGGTCCGACACCCTGAGGGCCGGATTCACTCCGTTCACAGAGGACGTGTTAATGGTGTTTTTGACCTCAAGGCCGGCCACTGCCCTGTATCCGTCGCTCTCTTTATATTTTGCGATATACCATTTAGGGCCGATGCTGCGGAAACTCAGTTCTTCCCCGATGTCCGCCAGAGGCATGGACCAGGAATTGTTGAGCGTGGGAGCCATATGGAAGAGGCTGCGGGTGTCGATCTCGTCGTCGTTGACGGGGAACTGATGACACCAGGCCTGAAGCGAATCGCCACGATACCTGTAAATGACCATGTCCTCCGGCAGGTCTTCCAGGTTCATCCACGGATCTTCCGGGCTTGCAAGCGCCTGATCCATATACTTTTCCAGCAGCTGGACGCGGGAGGACAGGCGGGAGGACAGACTCTTTGCCGCCGCATCCGTATAATCTGCGCTTCTTCCGAACAAGATGGACAGGCCTATGACCACTACAGCCGCCACCTGCAGGACAATCGCAAGGTTATCCTTCAGGAAACGTAAAACTTTTTTAAAGCCCGGTCTGTTCATTTACTCATTATGGTAAGGCTCTCCGCGCATTATGGTAAAGGCGCGGTACAGCTGTTCTGCAAAAATCGTTCTCACAATCTGGTGAGAAAAGGTCATGTCCGACAGTGACAGCATTGAGCCGGCCCGCTCGTAAACCTTCGGAGAGAAGCCGTATGCCCCGCCAATCACAAAGACGATGTCCCTTCCGCCGCCGGCCATTTTCTTCTCCAGGAAGGAGGCGAACTCCAGCGACCTGTATTTGCGGCCGTGCTCGTCCAGCAGGATGACATCGTCCGACGGTTTTATACAGGAGAGGATTTTCTCTCCTTCTTTTTCCTTGATCTGTGCAGGCGACATTGCGCCGACACCTTTAAGTTCCGCAATCTCACTCACAGAGAAAGGGACATAATGCACCAGGCGGGAGCGGTATAGTTCCAGTCCTTCCCTGACCCAGGGCATATCCGTTTTTCCTACGGTGAGCAGCGTAATTTTCATTTGTCACGGCCTGTTTGTGCAAATATATGAAATAAAGACTGTTTTAGGCTCGGATTTTGCAAGAAAAATCGAACAGAAGTAAAAATGAAAGCAAAAAAATTCATACTGGCGGCCCTTGCCGTCCTTCTTTGCGCGACCTGCGGGTTCGCGCAGAAGCCGGTTGTACGCGGTTCCGCCTATGATGTTTTCAATCCTATCACCAAATACATCCGCCTTGGAGATGTAGAGAAACTGGCCGCCTGGTTCTCTGACAATCTGGAGATAACCGTATTCCAGGCCACCAACGACGCCAGCAAAAGCCAGGCAAAGCAGATTCTCAAATCTTTCTTCGATACATATACGCCCCGTGCCTTCAACATAGAGCACACCGCCGGGCGTGAGACAATGAAATACGCCCTTGGCTCAATGAAAGCCGGGGGCGATGTCTTCCGGGTGACGATATTCGTAAACCTGGAAGGTTCCAATTACCTGATTCAACAGATTAAAATAGAAAAGCGGGACTGAAAAGCCCCGCTTTAACTTTGTTATACGCGCTGTCCGTAGGAACGGTCTGTGGTGTTAACTGTGATTTTCTCTCCTGTGTTGATGAAAAGAGGAACCATAATTTTTGCACCGGTCTCCAGGGTGACTTCCTTAAGTGCGCTGGTAGATGCGGTATTGCCCTTGACAGCAGGCTCTGAATAAGTAACCTCCAGAGTAACGTATGTAGGGAGCTCGCATGTGAGGCATCTTTCCTCCGGCTCCGTAACGAACATCATCTCTACGTGCTGGCCTTCTTTCATAAGGTCTGCGTTCTCTACCAGTTCGTGGGGAAGAGTAATCTGCTCGTAAGTTTCCTCATGCATGAAGTTGAAGTTCTCACCGTCGTCGTAAAGGAACTGGTAAGGCCTGCGCTCAACAGTGATGGTGTCAATCTTGGCGCCTGCGGTAAAGGTGTTCTCAAGGATACGTCCGTTTTCAAGATTGCGAAGTTTTGTCTTTACGAAAGCGGGGCCTTTGCCGGGTTTTACATGCTGGAACCATACGATAGAGCACGGTTTGCCATTGAAATTAAGATAAAGTCCGTTTTTAAAATCAGCTGTTGTTGCCATATAGTTTTTTATTTTTGACCTGCGAAGTTAAGAAACTGTTTTGAATCTGCCAAGAACACTGGCAATTTTCTCCAACAACCACTTGGGAGTGGAGGTTGCACCGCACACTCCTACGCTGTCTCCGTCGCGCAGACAGGAGAAGTCAATCTCGTCCTCGGAACTGATTCTGTAACTGCGTTTGTTGACGCTCTTGCACAGTTGGAAAAGCACGCTTCCATTGGAGCTGTATTTACCTGATACAAAGATGATTACATCATGCGATGCCGCAAATTCCATCAGCTGGCTGTGGCGCGACGACACCTGGGAACAGATGGTGTTGTGCACGTGCAACAGGCTTTCATCGGCAACGATTTCCCTCAGGTATTTGCAGATATCGGCAAAAACTCCAGGGCTGCCGGTGGTCTGGGAAAAAATCTCTATCGGGGCGGCGATATTGACTTGTCCCTCCTCAACCGCTTTCTTTATCATGTCGATGTTTTCCACAACAAGGGCGTCGCCTCCCGTCTGGCCCACGAGGCCAAGGACCTCGGCATGACCGATTCTGCCGAAGATGATGATTTTACCGCCCTTCCCGGAGACATCGGCGTATGAACTCCTTATCCTTTGCTGAAGCTGCAGCACCACGGGACAGGTGCAGTCGATGATGTTGATTCCTTTTTCCCGGGCAAGCTGGTAAGTTCCCGGGGGCTCTCCGTGTGCGCGGACCAAAACCGGGCCCTCACTTACGTTTGCAAGCGAGTTGATGGTTTTGAGGCCCTTCTGTGACAGGCGGGCGAGCTCTTCTTCATTATGGACGATGGCGCCAAGGGAGAACAGCGTTGTGCCGGGGTTCTCCTTAAGATAGCTCTCTGCCTGCCCGATGGCGCGGATAACTCCGCCGCAGAAGCCCGATTTACCGTCTATTTCTACGGATAGTTTCATGCGGTTAAATGCTCTCGAAAATACCAAAGCGACCCATAATAAGGCCTTTTACCCAGACAAGTTCCTCGTGAAGGTTCATGTCCGAGTTGTCCAGTACGAATGCGTCTTCTGCCTGGCGCAGAGGGTTGGTCTCGCGGTGGGAGTCTATGTAATCCCTCTCCTTGAGGTTGGCCATTACGTCCTGCATGGGGGTCTGCTGGCCCTTGGAAATAAGCTCGTCGTAGCGACGTTGCGCGCGAACCTGGTCCGATGCCGTAACGAACAGCTTGAGCTGGGCCTCCGGGAATACGGCCGTGCCGATATCCCTGCCGTCCATTACTACGCGGCCGCGTCGGCCCCAGGCGTGGAGTTTTTCATCCACGAAGGCCCGCACAAAGGCCAGGGCGGCAACCGGGCTTACATGGGAAGACACCTCCATCGAGCGGATTTCCTTTTCTATGCACCTGTCGCCAATGAAGGTGCGGTTTTCCGCCCCGAAGTTAATGTCCAGGCCGTCCTTCTCAAGGGCCTGCCTCAGGGCATCGGCGTTAATGCTTTCCCCGCTGACAAAGCCGCTTTCCATCGCGAACAGCGTTACAGCGCGGTACATCGCACCGGAATCAAGGTAAGTAAAACCGAATTCTGCGGCAATAAGCTTGGCCAACGTGCTCTTCCCTGTTGCCGAATAGCCGTCAATTGCTATGATAATGTCTGGTACTGCGTTCATTGTTTCTTTGGTCATATCCTTACAAAATTACTTATTTAATTCAAAAACTGAAAATTTTGTCCGATATTTGTAATAGTTTGTATTTGTCTGTGTAGACATCAGACGACATGGACCCTTATATTAGGAGTCTGATAAATATACAGACTAAATAATTTTAGTGTTATGAAGATACTGATTGTCGATGACGAGCGGGCAATCCGCAATTCACTCAAAGAAATATTGATAGACGAAGGCTATCAGGCCGACGTCGCAGAAGACGGCCCCTCCGCCCTTGAAGCCGCCTCCAAAGAAAAATACGATGTCATCTTCTGCGACATCAAAATGCCCGGAATGGAAGGAACAGAAGTACTGGAAAAACTGGTAGAAGAAGGCATCGACGCAGCCGTAGTAATGATTTCCGGCCACGGAGACATCCAGACCGCAGTAGAATGCATCAAAAAAGGCGCCTTCGACTTCATCCAGAAACCGCTGGACCTCAACCGCATACTCATCACAATTAAAAACGCCACAGACAGGGTGAAACTCGTGGCAGACAACAAGATACTAAAGAAAAAAGTATACGGCCAGGAAATGATCGGCCACTCCCCCGCCCTTTCACATATCAGGGAGATGATCGACAAAGTTGCGCCCACAGACGCCCGCGTTCTTGTTACCGGCCCCAACGGCTCAGGCAAGGAACTGGTAGCCAGGAGTTTACACCAGAAGAGCGCCCGTAGTGCAATGCCTTATATAGAGGTAAACTGCGCCGCCATTCCGTCGGAGCTCATAGAAAGCGAGCTGTTCGGCCACGAGAAAGGATCCTTCACTTCTGCCATCAAGCAGCACAAAGGAAAGTTCGAGCAGGCAGACGGCGGAACCCTGTTTCTTGACGAGGTCGGGGACATGTCCCTGGCCGCCCAGGCAAAGGTGCTGCGTGTGCTTCAGGAGAAAAAGCTCTCCCGCGTCGGCAGCGACAAAGACATTGAGGTGAACGTGCGCGTAATTGCCGCGACAAACAAGGACCTGCGCGCAGAGATTGCCGCAGGAAACTTCAGGGAAGACCTTTACCATCGTCTTAGCGTGATAGTTATCCACGTACCTTCTCTGGACGACCGCAAGGAGGACATCCCGGAGCTCGTAAACTACTTCTCAGAGCAGATAAGCAGCGAGGCCGGCCGCCCCACCCGCGCGTTTGAGCCGGAGGCCGTCGCCCTGCTCCAGCAGCGCTCCTGGACCGGCAACATCCGTGAGCTCCGCAACGTGGTGGAGCGCCTCCTCATCCTTGGCGGCCCCACCATCACCGCCGACGACGTCAAGCTCTACGTCTAGCCCCGTTCCCGAACAGATATATATAATTCAGACCTTCAATTTTTTAAGGTCAAAGAACATAAGGACTGTCTCATCGGACGTCTCCGGCGTGGCTAGCATTTGGAACCCGTTCTTTTGATAAAAGCCAACGGCCTCTTTAAGTGCATCCACAGTTAAAAAGCGACAACCAGAAATCCTGTTTTCCAACAAAGTCTGCTTGATATAATTGAGTGAAATTCTTCCGAATGATTGACCCTCATAATCTTTAGACACTGCAAGACGACCAATCTTTACTGCCGGATAAGACCGTCTGCGTTTGGCATTTGGAATTTCTCTTGAAAGTCTGTTCCAAACAGTTCTATCTGAAAGGTCCCTGTCTACCTTGTCATTTAACAAAGAAAAATAGGCAACTGTTTTCTTCGCTGCATCATCTTCAAACAAGTATGTCTCTGCAAGCAATTCCAGAGCATGATGTCTTGCGTTAGGAATCTTGTCATCCTCTTCCAGAAGAAAGTCATTCAAAAGATCCACACGACAATCGAAGGGCATAACTTGCCCGGAATTTGGCTCAAATTTTTTCAGGGTAATCGCCATAAACTAGAACTTTGCGATACTCTTACACCACTGATAGTCTTTTTGTGCCTGTGCCTTCTCCTCCTCGGAAACCGGCACGACATTATGCACCGCTTTCTCAAAGCGATATGCATCTTCACCGGTAAGAACCGGGGTCTCTTTAATCGGTTTCGCCATAACTCATCTTTAATACAGCCATTTACCACGGCCTTGTCATTTTCCGCAATATTACGGAAAACTTTTGAAAAATGATAATAAGATTTGAGTATTTGACAAATCTTAAGATTCGTAAATAATAAGATTTGTAAATCTTTAGTTCACAAAATACCAGTCTTTTGGGCTTTATGCTCCTCTGGAGGCCTGACTAACGGCCACGAACAGACGAACTATTTCAGGCGGATGAGGAAGAGGCCGTCGCGGAGGGGGAGGAGGACGGTCTCGACGGCTGGGTCGGAGGCGACGCGGTCGTTGAAACGGACAATGCCTTGTGTCTGCCTATCCTGAGGGACCTGGTCCTGGTAGACCTTGCCGTCCCACAGGACATCATCGGCAAGGATAAGGGAGCCGCTGTGAAGAAGGGGCAGGACAAGGTCGTAATAGTCGCAGTATTCCCGCTTGTCGGCATCCATGAAAACCAGGTCGTAGGGGCCTGTAAGGGTCTTAAGTGTCTCTTTTGCATCGCCGATGCGAAGACTGATCCTGTCGCTGACTCCGGCGCGTGAGAAACCTTCAAGGATGAGGTCTTGGAGCTCGTCGTTGACCTCCAGGGTGTCTATTCGTCCGCCTTCCGGAAGGCCGTATGCCATGCAGACAGTAGAGTAGCCGGTGAAGCAGCCGATTTCCAGCACCCGCTGCGGCCGGAGCATTTTGACCAGCATGGTGAGCAGGGCTCCCTGAACAGGCCCGGACAGCATCTGAGGATAGTTGGTGCGGATATGCGTCTGTTTTACAAGCCACTCAAGGGCCTCTGTCTGAGGCTTGGAATGAAGCCTGAGGTATTTGTCAAGGGGCGTTTCCATCGGCTAAATAAAAATTAAAGAAGAATACGTTCCGGGAGAGAAAACCCTTTCCGCCATCTCCCTGAGTTCCTCTGCTGTTATAGAACTGATCTCCTGACGCACGGCTTCGTCCGGCATAACCTCCCCGAAGGCCAGCATACTCTTTCCAAGTCCAAGGCACTCTGCTTCCCCGTTTGCCGTTGACACTGCCATCTGCCCCAGCAATTGTTTTTTTGCCGATGCGAACGTGCGTTCCGCCATGGGATTGTCGCAGAAGCGAAGGAGCTCGCGGCGCAGCGCCCTGTCCACCTTCTCCAGGTTGGAATGCTCGCAGCCGAGCGAGATAGCCATTATTCCGGTGTCGCTGTAGGGGGTATATGAAGCCTCAACCCCGTACACCCAGCCGTGCTTTTCCCGGAGTACGTTTCCCAGAACCGAATTGGAAGCAGGCCCGGCAAGTATGTTAGCCAGCAGTCCCGCCACGAAGCGCGGCCTGCCCTCCGTAAGAGACGGGGCATATCCGCCGTACACGGCATTGGCTTCATGGTTGTCCTTCTGAACGCGGTTGTTGAAGTATTGAGGGGAGGGGGATTTCTCCGCTCGCTTCGCTCGGTCGAAATGACAAGAATTCGCTCGGTCGAAATGACAAGAATTCGCTCGGTCGAAATGACAGCATTTCACCCGGGAGGCGGCGCGAAGCAGCATCCGGACCATTTTCTCTTCCGGAAGGTCCGCCACCATGCTCAGAACCATCCGCCCGGGAAGGAAACCTCCGGAAGAATAAGCCCTAAGCTGCTCAGTAGTAATGCCTTGGACGGAAGCCTCTGTTCCCAGTATAGGCCCCGACAAAGGATGCCCCTTGAAAAACAGTTCTTCAAAACAGTCATAGACATCATCGGCAGGAGTATCCCTATAAGACTGAATCTCCTCTATCACGACACCCTTCTCTATCTCAATCTCATCCTCCGGAAAAGAAGGCTCGGTAGCAAGCTCCACAAGAAGCTTCAGCGCCCGCGAAAGATCCTCTTTAAGGACCGTGGCGTGAATCACAGTCTCCTCCTTTGTAGTAAAAGCGTTAAGCTCCCCGCCAAGAAGTTCCAGGCAGGAATTTATACTTTTTGCACTTCTGTGAGCCGTCCCTTTAAATATTGCATGCTCCGTAAAATGAGCGATTCCGGAGGGAAAACCGGACTCGTCCCGCGTCCCGCAGCCAATCGTAAGGGCACAATAACCCACGGCAGAACCGGCCCGCCGGACCGCATAACCTATTCCTTCCGGAGAATAACCAGTAATCATCTATCTACCTTTAGCAAAGGCATTCAGGTCCTCCTTGAGAAGCCCCATGCCCGACGAACTTGAAACCTTGTGCCTCTTTTTGTAATGCAGCGTATATGAAGAGGCATCTACCAGATAAACATAAAACGACTGTCCCGGAACAGGATTCTTAGGCCCTACGACAAAGCATATGATTGCCTGGTCCCCTGTGTAAAACGCCGCATCCAGTTCTTCCGGAAGCAATACGCGGATATTTTTTTGAATATAAGATTCTTGCGATGCAATGCCGATGATTTCAGGAGCAAGCTCCCCTTCGCAAAGGTAAATGGGCAAATCCTTTATCGCTTTCAGGGACGATTCCGCACCGCCTATGCCCGTATAGTTGCTGCGGACGGCCTTGCCGGCGGCGTACTGCAAATTGCAGAGCAGCGCCGGCAGGAGGGTGTCCTCGCGGCCTGTAAGCCCGTCGGCCGGGCAAATTGGCACCGATGCTACAGTAAGCATGGAAGGAAGTCCCTTCCGCTTATCATACGAACCGCCTTTCACAAGATACCAGTTCCGGAGCCCTTCGGCGCCGGGGCCGACTGCCAGGAAATAGTATTTGTCGTCCTTCCTTAAGGATTCGAACTCCTCCTGACTGCAAATTTCATAGGCGGAAATCGTCCAGAAATTCTTGACAGCCTCCCTGACAGGAACATCCAGGGAATCGTTTCCCGTAAGGACCACGTAAGTTATCTTCTGGGGGAAATCGCTGATCTTCTCCTTACGCGTGTGGATTTGCAGCTGGGCAAAAGCCAGCATCGGCATAAAGAGAAAGACAATCAATATGACGGATAGTTTCTTCATTGTTTTGCAAAGTTACTAGAAGATTTGGGAATTTCAATCGGGCTTACTAAATTTGTAGACTATGTAACAAAAGTCACGCCTATGTCGCAATATATAGTATCTGCTAGGAAATACCGCCCGGATTCATTTGAATCCCTGATCGGCCAGGACAATATAGCCAAAACCCTCAAGAACTCGATTCTTAGGGGCCAGCTGGCGCATGCATATCTGTTCTGCGGCCCCAGAGGTGTGGGCAAAACCAGCGCCGCACGTATTTTCGCAAAGACTATCAACTGCTCCAATCCGGGCCCGGACATGGAGCCCTGCGGTGAATGCGAGTCCTGCATTTCCTTCAAGGAAGGCCGTTCATACTGCATTCATGAGCTGGACGCCGCCTCCAACAACAGCGTGGACGACATTAAAATGCTCATCGACCAGGTGAACATTCCCCCTCAGGTTGGGAAATACAGCGTGTTTATCGTAGACGAGGTCCACATGCTCAGCCAGTCGGCCTTCAACGCCTTCCTTAAAACTCTGGAGGAACCGCCGGCACACGCCATTTTCATCCTTGCCACCACAGAGAAGCATAAGATTCTGCCAACCATCCTGAGCCGCTGCCAGACCTACGACTTCGGCCGCATCAGCGTTCCGGACATAGTCAGGAACCTGAAGGACATCGCCGCCAAGGAAAATATCACCATCGACAACGAGTCCCTCCATGTGATTGCCCTCAAGGCCGACGGTGCCATGCGTGACGCCCTGACTATCTTCGACCAGACGGTGGCTTTCTGCGGAACGGAGGTGAATTACGCCGATGTCCTTAAGAATCTGAACGTTCTGGATTACGACCATTGCTTCCATCTGGTGAACGATTTCCTTGCCGGAAACCATGAGGCTGCGCTGCTGCGTTTTGACGATATTCTTTCCAAGGGTTTCAACGCCCTGCACTTCGTGGGCTCGCTGAGCTCGCATTTCAGGGATTTGATTGTGGCCAAGAGCGGCGGGCTGAAGGCCCTGCTGGAGCTTCCGGATTCGCTTATTGAAAGATACCGTGAGCAGGCGGCAAAATGCAGCCTGAAGTTCCTGTACGATGCCCTGGCTATTACTACTGCCTGCGAGGCCGGATACAAGTCCAGCATTAATCCCAGGCTGCATATTGAGTTCTGCCTGATGCGCTTGTGCGCCCTCTGCGGCGGCATGGCGGGAGCCACTGTGGCTACCCCGGCCTCACCTGCCTCCGCAGCTACCTCCGCCTCCGCAGCTATCCCCGCGCCAGAGGGCAAAGTGGTTGAAAAACTTACGCTTCCAACCACATTACCCTCCGGCTTCCCAGGGCCAACGCAAGCTGCGGAGCAGGTGAAAAAGCGCGTGGCAAAGACTCCCGGAGCCCTGTCTCTGGCTGCACTTAAGAAAGAAGACTCCGTCCAGGAAACATCGGCAGCCGCAGACAGCGCGGCAGAAGACCGCATCCCCACTGATGAGGAAGTATCCGGAAAATGGAAAGAACTCGCGACCAAATACTCCGACAGGCCCCGCCTCTCCACCACCCTTCTTGGCGCAAGCCTCCAGTTAAGTGAGGAAGACGGCAAAAAGAAAGTCGTTTTCTTTGTCACCAACGAGGCCCAGAAAGACTGGATTCGCGAAAAACTTCTCAAGGAACTGGACAACAAACTCAGAGGCCTGCTCGGGACAAGCAGAATACTGCTGGACATCGACGTTACACCGGATGAGGCCCTGCCTCAGAAAAGTTATACCCCCAGGGAACAGGCACAGGAATTAATCCAGGCAAATCCGGAAATCCGCAACCTGGTGTCGGACATGGGACTTGACGCATAAAACACTACAGAATGAAACTACACTGCGAAAATCTGGTAAAGAAATACGGAGTACGCACCGTTGTAAAGGGCGTTTCCATGGAAGTTGAGCAAGGAGAAATCGTCGGATTCCTGGGGCCTAACGGCGCCGGAAAAACCACCAGTTTCTATATGATAACCGGCCAGATTACGCCAAACGAAGGCAAAGTCTTCCTTGACGACGAAGAAATCACCGGCCTGCCAATGTTCAAGCGCGCCCAGAAAGGCATCGGCTATCTGCCGCAGGAAGCATCGGTGTTCAGGAAACTGTCGGTGGAAGACAATATAATGTCGGTTATGGAACTGTCCGACATGACAAAGGACGAGCGTCATGCCCGCCTGGAGGACTTGATTGACGAGTTCAACCTCTCAAAGGTGCGCAAGAGCCTGGGTATCCAGCTCTCCGGTGGTGAAAGGCGCCGCTGCGAGATTGCCCGCGCCCTGGCAAAGGACCCTAAATTCATCCTTCTGGACGAGCCGTTCGCTGGCGTAGACCCTATCGCCGTTGAAGACATCCAGTATATCATCGCCAAACTCAAATATAAAAGCATCGGCGTGATTATCACAGACCACAACGTTGGCGAGACACTGGCCATCACGGACCGTGCGTACCTCCTTTACGAAGGCACCATCCTGCAACAAGGCACTCCGGCCTCCCTTGCCGCAGACGAAGACGTCCGCACAAAGTACCTTGGCTCAGGCTTTGTCCTGAAGCGTTCCGTCTCCATCGAACGCGCCCAGCGCGAGCACGAGCAGAGGCTAGCCAATCTGTGAGCCGTTGACGAGGGCTTCCTGGGGGGTGATGAAGCGCATTTTGCCGTCACCCTGCTTAGCCATCAGAATCATTCCTTTTGACTCTATACCGCGAATAGTGCGGGGCTTAAGGTTTGCCAGGATGCAAATCTGCTTGCCGAGCATATCCTCCGGGCTGTAATACTCTGCGATGCCGGAGACGATGGTCCTCTGGTCGATTCCGGTATCGATGGTGAGCTTAAGCAGCTTGTCTGTCTTGGGAACGCGCTCAGCGGCAAGGACGGTGGCGGTACGGATGTCCATACGGCCGAAGTCGTCAAACTCCACCTCCGGTTTCTGGGGCTCTACATGCGCAGCGGCCTCTGCTGCGGCCTTGGCGGCGGCAGCGGCCGCATTGGCAGCCTTGATTGCTGCCAGCTTGGCCATCTGGGCCTCTACCACGGCGTCTTCTATTTTGGCGAACAGCAGGCCGTTCTCTCCCAGTTCATGGCCGGGGGTCAGGAGCTCGGCGGCGCCGAGGTCCTGCCAGGAGAGAGATTTCTCGACTTCGCTCGAAATGACAGAAGATGAATCTGAAATGACAGAAGATGTATGCAGGGCGCGGGCCTCGCCACTCTTGAAGAAGTTTACGGTAGGCTCGCCCTCGCCGGCACGGTGGTCGAATCCGGCGGCAACCTTCATTTTAAGGATTCCGCGCAGTTTCTCTGAAGAGAACGGCAGGAAAGGCTCGAAAGCAATAGCCAGGTCTGCGCAAATCTGCAGCGAAGTATAAAGAATGGACGCAGTACGGTCCATATCGGTCTTGGCAACCTTCCAAGGCTCGGTGTCAGAAATATATTTATTACCTATTCGGGCAATATTCATCGCCTCCTTCAAGGCCTCACGGAAGTGGAAGGTCTCTATATACTTTTCAAGAGCCTCCTTGCAAGGCAGGATATCGGCAAGTGCCTGGCGGTCAACATCTTCCGGCTTAAGATTCTGTGGAACTTTGCCGCCAAAATACTTCTGCGTAAGCACAACGGCGCGGTTCACAAAGTTACCGAATATAGCAACCAGCTCCGAGTTGTTACGCTGCTGGAAATCCTTCCAGGTAAAGTCGTTATCCTTGGTCTCAGGAGCATTTGCGCACAGCACATAACGCAGCACATCCTCCTGGCCGGGGAAATCCTCCAGGTACTCATTCAGCCATACAGCCCAGTTGCGGGAAGTAGAGATCTTCTCACCCTCAAGATTCAGGAACTCGTTGGAAGGCACATTGTCCGGAAGAATATATCCGTCTCCGTAAGCCTTTAACATAGAAGGGAATACGATGCAGTGGAAGACAATATTATCCTTGCCGATAAAATGCACCAGACGGCTTTCGTCGCTCTTCCACCACTTCTTCCAGCTCTGCGGAAGAAGCTCCTGTGTATTGGAAACATAGCCGATAGGAGCGTCGAACCAGACATAGAGCACCTTGCCCTCTGCGCCCTCTACGGGAACAGGGACACCCCAGTCCAGGTCGCGGCTCACGGCGCGGGGCTGAAGCCCGCCGTCAAGCCAGCTCTTGCACTGGCCGTAAACATTTGATTTCCACTCCTTATGCTGTTCCAGAATCCAGTCGCGGAGCCAGGGCTCGTACTGGTCCAGGGGCAAGTACCAGTGCTTGGTCTTAACCTTTACTGGCGCACTGCCGCTGAGGGCGGACTTGGGGTCTATAAGTTCCTCCGGGCTAAGGGTGCTGCCGCACTTTTCGCACTGGTCCCCGTAAGCGTTGGTGTTTCCGCACTTGGGGCAGGTACCGGTAATGTAACGGTCTGCAAGGAACACCTTGGCCTCCGGGTCAAAGAACTGCTCGGACTCCTTGGTAATGAACTTGCCGTCGTCGTACAGCTTACGGAAGAACTCCGATGCATTCTTCTCGTGAACCTTTGAAGAGGTACGGGAATAAATGTCAAAATTGATTCCCAGGCCAAGGAAACTGTTCTTTATTATATTGTGGTACCTGTCCACGATATCCTGCGGGGTAACGCCTTCCTTGCGGGCCTTTATAGTGATAGGCACTCCATGCTCGTCGCTTCCGCAGACAAAGAGCACATCCTCGCCCTTCATCCTGAGGTATCTTACATAGATGTCGGCAGGGACATATACACCTGCAAGATGTCCGATGTGAACCGGACCGTTAGCATACGGCAAAGCGCACGTTACCAGAGTTCTTTTGAATTTTTTATCCATACAACCAATTCTTTTCCGGGCCGATGCTTACATCACCCTGCCCAATTTTTCTTCCAGCTTCTTCCGAAGCCCGATGTATTCCTGAACCTGCCCCAGTATCTGAAGGGTTTCATCCTCTGCGGCGGTCTTTAATTTCCTGTTCAAATTCTTGATTTCCAGGTCGATGCGTTTAAGCTGATAAACCTGGATAGCCCTTGGCACATATGTAACCAGCATAGTGGAAGGAGCCGTCATCGCAGCCTCGAAGCTGCGCACGGAAAGCCTGTGCTTTTCGTTGATGATATCGGCCACAAGGTCTGCCGACGCGCGGTCCGGGCCGTTAAGCATGATGCGGATGATTTCCTGCTGGGAATAGTCATCATCGGCATCGTATAAATCAAAATAAGCGTCGTAAAGTTTTCGATAGGCAGTGTTCTCCATGGAGAAGTCATCGGCCTCAAGGCAACCGCGGATAAAGTCCGCAACGGTGTACTGCCCGTCCGGGGAATAGAAGTCGGAGTCTGACTCAAACTCCAGCAAAGAGCGGCCGCTGCGAAGAATGAAGCTCATCAAATCGCCCTCTGAAGGTGCCAGGGACGGGTATTCAAAGTCGCTTGCCACCGGGCGGGTCTCCTCTTCCAGGGGCACCGGGGCATCTTCATACTCCGGCGGCGGAACATCCTGCGAGCCTGCGATATCGGCTGCCAGCGAACCGGCACGGCTGCGCTCCCGCTCTGCCGCCTTCCGGTCTTCCTCTATCATTTTCTCCCGCGTACGGCGGATACGGCTGAAGAGGATTCCGGAGTCGATGTCAAACTTGTCTGCACTGGCCTGGGCGTAAACGGAGCGCTTTACAGCATCCGGAATCAGGGCGATGGTGTCCGCTATATCATTGATAAGGTTTGCCTTCTTAAGGGGGTCTCCACCGGCCTCTCCAAGCAGCAGGTCCGTCTTGAACTCTATGAAATCCTGCTCGTTGGCTGCGATAAAGTCCTGAACCTCTTCCAGGCTGTGTTTGCGGCTGTAAGAATCCGGGTCGTCACCGTCCGGGAGAAGCACAACTTTTACGTTAAGCCCTTCCTTGAGCACCAGGCCGATGCCCCTTATTGCCGCCTTTATGCCGGCGGAATCACCGTCGTACATTATGGTCACGTTCTCCGTGAACTTCTTGATGAGGCGGATTTGGGGAACGGTAAGCGAAGTGCCGCTGGAAGCCACTACGTTAAGGATGCCCAGCTGGTGCATGCTCAGTACATCCAGGTAACCCTCTACAAGATAGCATTTGTCGCTTCGGGACATTTCTCCCTTGGCGAACCATATTCCGTAAAGGGAGCGGCTCTTGTCGTAAATCTCTGTCTCTGGGGAATTTACGTATTTGGCGACGGTTTTGTCGCTGCGCAGCGTCCTGCCGCCGAAGGCGATGACGCGCCCGCTGACGGAATGCACCGGGAACATCACCCTGTCAAAGAAGCGGTCCGCCAGATGGCCGTCGTCGTACTTGATGACAAGGCCGGCGTCTACCAGATATTCTTCCTTGTAACCCTTGGCCAGGGCTTCCGTACAAAGGGCCCTCCGGTCCTTGGGAGCCCAGCCCAGGCCGTATTTGCGGATGGTTTCATCTTCCAGTCCGCGGCTTCTGAAGTATGCCCTGCCGATGCTGCGGCCCTCCTCCGTATCCAGGCTGGATACAAAGAACTTATGGGCGAACTCCGACACCAGCAGCAGGCTCTCTGAGCGCTGCCTTTTTTCTATTTCCTCTGCCGATTCCTCCTTTTCCACGACCGGAATGCCGTATTTGCGGGCCAGGTACTTGAGGGCCTCCACATAGGACAGGCTCTCGTGCTCCATTACAAAGCCCACGGCTGTACCGCTCTTTCCGCAGCCGAAACATTTGTAAATGCCTTTTGACGGAGAGACGTAAAAAGAAGGGGTTTTCTCATTGTGGAACGGACAACAGGCAACAAAATTGGCGCCGCGCCTCTTTAGGGAAACGAAGTCCGAGACTACTTCCACTATCTGCGCGGCATCCAATATTTTTGTTACTGTGTCCTGGGGAATCATCGGCCTTTACTGGTCATCGACCTCTACATAATCGGCATCCTTCACATTGCCGTAAAGACTGCCCTTCGATGCGGGTTCAACAGGCTTTGCAGGCGCCTGTGCATCTTCCGGGAAACGGATCTCATATTCTTCCCTGGCCTTGTTGACCTGAACCATGGAGAAGAGCTCCGACAGGCCGTAATATACCAGCAGGATGCCGGCAATCACGCTCATCACGGTGGAAGTGAACGGGCTGATAAGAATTATGATACCGCCGATGATGGCAACAACGCTGAATGCAAGGCCGGCATAGCCAAGGCCAAGGAAGTTCATTGCGCCACCCAGGACAACAACCTGCAACAGGCCGAAGCAAATGAGCACAATACCCACAATCGTGACGATGATTCCGGCTATGAGTCCCGGCCAGATAAGCAGCACAAGGCCGAGCACTGCCACTGCTATTGCATTGACAAGTATCAGTGAATAATGGCTGGACTTCATTTTGGAACGGTTCGCGAATGCATACGCAAGGGCGATGATTCCCGCTCCGAAGAGCACGGATGCGATAATCCTTACCAACAAAGGAGAGCCGTCATTGGGAAGTGCAATCAGGACAATACCTACGCCGATGGCTGCCAGAGCCCTCAGTATAGTGGTGATTTTGCTTTTGTATCCGAGTAGTATCATAACTGTTTGTATTTAATTAGAACGGTAGGTCTTCGCCAAAGTCGGCTGCGGGGATGTCCTCCGCTGACGGAGGTGGAGGTACAGGCGCCGATGCTGCCGATGCCGCACTGCTGAGTCTCCAGGCACGCAGGTCTGTGTACCACTTGCCGTTGTACTCGCGGCTTACCGGGTTGAAGGACACCTTCACGGTGTCCCCCACCTGGTATTTTTCAAGTTCCTTCACGCGGTCTGCGCCCCAGAGGCTGAAGCAGACCGTAGAAGGGAAATTCCCGTCCTGGACTTCCAGAAGGAAATCCTGGCGGGCCCAGTCGCCTTTGGACGAGCGGCCTGACTGTACAGCCAGTTTGCCCGTGAGGCGGCCTTCTATTTCAAATCCCGATGCCATTAGAGCTCCTCCGGAGTTTCTTCTTTAGCGGGCTCAATGTAAGGCTTAACGGAAAGTACGTCCATGTCGAAGACAAGGGTGGAGTTAGGCTCGATGCCCTGGCGGCCCTGCTCTCCGTATGCAAGTTTTGCAGGAACTACGATAGTGATTGAACCGCCTTCACCGATAAGAGGAAGAGCCTCGATCCAGCCCTGGATAAGGCCACGGTCTGCGAGAACGGCCTTGAGCGGTCCGCGCTCGGGAGTGCTCTGGTCAAATACGTTGCCGTTGATAAAAGTGCCTTTGTAGTTAACCTCAAGAGAGTCAGTAAGGATAATCTTGCGCTCTGAACCGGGGTTGTTGATCTTGTAAACAAGGCCGCTCTCGGTCTGGGTGAAACCTTTCTTCAGGCACTTTTCGATGTACTTCTGGCCATCCTCGAGATTCTTGGCCTTTACGTACTCGAAGCGCTTTCCAAGATAGTCGTTGAACAGCCTGTCAAGCTCCTTGGGAGAAATCTTGAATTCTGCGTCGAACTCAGGGCTTCCGGGGGTGTTCTTTGCTTTGAGAACGTCCTGGATACCGGCCTTGATTTTTCCGAAATTAAGGTCGTCACCGAAGTTGTAACCCTTGATATAGCCACCGAAAACGTAGCCGATAAGGTAACTTACGGAGTCTTTCTGGGCCTTTGAAGGAAGAAGCTCGGAGGCCTTCTTTACAACAACCTTCTTTACGCCTGTTGAATCTGCACCGTCCTGGACGCTGCCGCCTTTGGGACCGCAGGCTGCCACTGCTACGAGGGCAGCTGCCACTGCAAGGAATTTCATTGTTTTCATAATCTTTCTTTTTTTATTTGTTTTTCTACTTTTTAGCCAAAGTCTATAATCGTACAAAGATGACAATTTTTTCTCAGAATAGCCAATATTTGCCATGGCAAAATGAAAAATCGGCAATTTGACCGGGTTTTTGTTCAATTTGTATTGCCGCAAAGAAAAAAATTCGTATATTGTAACACAAAACCAGTTTTTCACTATGAACGAAAACCAATCGCTCAGTGCCTTCATGAAGGAATTCTTCGGTTACGATACCTTCAAAGGAGACCAGGAACAAATTATACGGCATGTTATCTCGGGGGGCAACGCCTTCGTCCTGATGCCTACCGGCGGGGGCAAGTCGCTTTGCTACCAGCTGCCTGCCCTGGTCCTTGACGGCACCGCCATAGTGATTTCCCCGCTGATTGCACTGATGAAAAACCAGGTGGATGCAATCAGGGGTTTTGTAGCCGGGAACGAGGGCATAGCCCACTTCCTGAATTCCTCCCTGAACAAGGCCCAGATAGCCGCAGTGCGGGAAGACCTTCTCAATGGACGCACAAAACTGCTGTATGTAGCCCCGGAATCCCTCACCAAGGAAGAAAACATCGCCCTGCTTAAAGAGCTCAAAATCTCTTTCTACGCAGTAGATGAGGCTCACTGTATCTCTGAATGGGGCCACGACTTCCGCCCGGAATACAGGCGCATCAGGGCAATCGTAGACGAGATTCATCCAGCCCCTATCATCGCCCTTACAGCAACAGCAACGCCAAAGGTTCAAAGCGATATCCTTAAGAATCTGGGCATCCCGGACGCAAAAGTCTTCAAGTCTTCGTTCAACCGCCCCAACCTTTATTATGAAGTAAGGGACAAGGTAGAGCCGGAAAAGGATATTATCCGCTATATAAAGCAGAACCCGGGAAAGTCCGGAATCATCTACTGCCTGAGCCGTAAAAAGGTAGAGGAACTGGCCCAGCTGCTGGTAATCAACGGAATAACGGCACTTCCCTATCACGCCGGCCTGGACGCCAAGATCCGCACAGAAAACCAGGACGCCTTCCTTATGGAGGAAGTAAGCGTAATTGTGGCAACCATCGCCTTTGGAATGGGTATCGACAAACCGGATGTCAGATTTGTGATTCATTACGATATTCCCAAGAGCATAGAGGGCTATTACCAGGAAACGGGACGCGCCGGGCGCGACGGACTTGAAGGCCGGTGCATAACATATTACAGCTACAAGGATATCCGCAAGCTGGAAAAATTCATGCAGGGAAAGCCTGTGTCAGAACAGGAAATCGGCCGTCAGCTGCTAATGGAAACGGTGGCCTACGCAGAGTCCGGGGAATGCCGCAGGAAGCTGCTGCTCAATTACTTCGGAGAGGATTATCCGGAGGACAACTGCCACAACTGCGACAACTGCGTGAATCCCAAGCCGCGCTTTGACGGGCGCGCAGACATGCAACTTGTCATAGAGCTTGTACAAGCCCTGCCGGAGCACTTCAAGCTGGAGCATCTGGCAAGCATCCTGGCAGGCAATTCCAACGCCCTTATAAAGTCTTACAAGCACGACAAACTCAAGTTCTTCGGCGCAGGCAAAGAGCATGGGGAAAAATTCTGGTGCATGGTGATTCACCAGGGCATGATTCTTCACCTGCTAAGGAAAGATATTGAAAGCTACGGACTAATCTACGTGACCGATGCCGGCGTGGAATTCCTGGAGAAGCCCTGGACCATCATGCTCACAGAGGACCGCGTATTCTCCGAGGGCACCGGGACGGACGACGAAGACGACGAAGAAGCAGCTGCAGCAAACGCTGCGATGCGCGGCGGCGGAGGCGGAGACCCCGTCCTGTTGTCCATGCTCAAGGACCTTCGCAAGGACATGGCCCGCAAACTTAAGCTCCAGCCGTGGGTAATCTTTACAGACCCGTCCCTGGAGGACATGTCGCTTACATATCCGGTTACCATAGACGAGCTGAAGAACTGCCAGGGCGTAGGAGAAGGCAAGGCGCGCAAATTCGGGGAGGAATTCATGTCCCTGATCCGCAAGTACGTAGAGGAAAACGACATCAGCCGCCCGGACGACTTCGTGGTCAAGAGCATGGCCAGCAAGTCAGAGGGCAAGATTTACATTATCCAATGTATAGACCGCCGGATGGACCTTGAGGACATCGCGGAGGCCCGCGGGCTGGAGTTCGACGAGCTCCTGACAGAGATAGAGAACATTGTAGAGTACGGCACCAAGCTGAATCTTGACTATTACATCAAGGCCAATATAGACGAAGATGTAATAGAAGAGATCTATACTTACTTCAAGGAAGAAGCGGAATCTGACTCAATAGAGGAGGCCATCAAGGCCTTAGGCTCTGACTATGAGGAGTTTGAGGTCCGTTTGGTTCGCCTTAAATTCCTCTGCGAAGTCGCCAACTAATTTTGATAATCCATATTCCTATAGATTAACGAACAATACTTCCGGGTCACGACGCCACCAGGTGAGCTGCTTTTTGGCATATCGCCTGGTGTTTGTTTTTATCTTTTCCGATGCTTCCGGGAGCGTGCATTTACCATCCAGATAGTCGAAGATTTCTGAATAGCCTACAGTCCTTAGAGCCGGAAGGTTCCTGTAAGGCAGCAGCGAGCGCACCTCGTCCACCAGGCCATCGGCAAACATCGCATCCACGCGGCGCGAAATCCGCTCCGCCATCTCCTCCCGCGGGCGCACAAGGCAAATCTTCTCAATCTGGAAATCCCGCACCTTGGGCTCCGTCTGCTTATAAGAAGAAAACTTCCTGCCAGACAAAAGGCACACCTCAACGGCCCTCACAACCCGCTGCGGATTGGTAATGTCAATGGAGCTGTACGCCTCCGGGTCCAGGCGCTTCAAATCCATCCTGAGCGACTCCAGGCCCTCTTTTTCCAGGCGGGCAGTCAGCTGCTCCCTCAGCTGGGGGTCTGCCTTTGGCACATCCGGCAGGCCGCTGCAAAGAGCCTCGACAAAGAAGCCGGAGCCGCCGCTTGCAACAAGGACCTCATGACCATCGGCAAACAGCTTTTCAATAAGCGCAAGCGCCTCAAGCTCGTAATCGCCGGCAGTATATGGCTGATGGATGCTGTGATCCTGAATGAAGTAATGCTTCACCGCGGCCAGTTCCTCCTTGGAAGGGACGGCGGTGCCAATCGTCAGCTCTTTATAGATCTGACGCGAATCGCAGGATATTATCGGGGAACCGTATTTTTGTGCAAGGCCGATGCTCCAGGCGGTTTTGCCTACAGCTGTTGGTCCGGAGACTATTATCAGTTTGCGGCCCATACGGCGGTGTGTGAGGGATTAAAGAGCGCCTTCGTCCTCGTCGTAGAGCTCTTCCCCATCCTCATCGTGGTCGTCTGCGTCATCGTCAAGGTCGTCATCGTCGTCATCGTCGTCATCGTCAAAGTCATCATCGTCCGATGCGGCTTTAAGATTGCGAAGATGCTTTTGGTCGTCCGGAAGGTCTTCGTAGGCAACGTAACCGTTTTCAAACTCTGCGGGAACGGGGCCTTTGGTCTCTACAAGGAGAGGGTACAGGGCGCCGGGGACATCGGCCACCTCACCCTCATAGGTGATAATCACGCTCTTGCGGTTGGCAACGTCATAAAAGTACACAAAGGAAGCGATGCCCTTGGCCACTGTCTGCTTGAAGGTTACAGTGTCCACGGCGCCTGCGCCAAGGTCAAAAAGACCGAAGCGGGCCACCAGGCCGCCGTCCGCGTCCAAGGCTTTGAACTGGATGAGCTGGTCCTGGGGGAACTCCAGCTCGCTGCGGAGAAGTTTGTGAAATTCGTAAAGTGTAGTGGTAGGCTTGAGGTCGTAAACACGTGCGAACCCCTTAAGACCTGCCAATGATACTCTATATCTTAATGCCATTTTGAATAGTCTTTTTCATTTGCCGGTGCAAATATACAATTTTTCGGCCTACGATAGACTCTTTGTTGGATTTTTTAAAAACTAATTCCTATTCCGACCTCCGGCAAGAGGGCTTTAAACGCCATTGTGCCAACCTCCAAAGGAGAGCCGAGAGCGACGCGTACAAGTACGGCAAACCCGGAAAAACCATTAATAGCCTCATCTACGGACTTTTTGTGAATTCCTGAATAAAGTTTCATGATTTTTGCGTTAGCAGCGCTCCTGCGTGAAGATCTTCCAGCATCCTTGAAGTTACTACTTGTAACTCAGGGATGTTTGTTTTTATAGTGTTGAAGATACCTTCTGCATCAACATCTCCATATTCATGGGATAGGAAGTTTCGCATCCCGAAAACACTTTTCCATGGAATAGTTTTGTATGGAGCGAAGAAATCGGCCCCACATAAATTCCTGATTTTCACAAAGTTCTCTGTTATATATTGAAGACTCATCCCGCAAGCACGGAACAGAATCAGTCCATGTGTGCTTGATACGAAATCATCTGGTGTTTTAACTTCCAAACTCACTTGAGCCAGCAACTGCATTTCCTTGAGTACGGCTTCCAGTAAAGTCTCTACCCGTTCCTTATTTGGATACATATATCGCCTCCTTCTCTAACTGCTCCTTGAATTTTTCTGTATGGTGAGCCTTTGCAGACACAAGATCTACGTGACGGCCAAATACTGTTTCCAGATTATCAGCTATTTGCGAATACTTGAATAGGTTTGGCTTTTTAAGAGATATTACAATATCAATATCGCTGTCTGCCCCGGCTTCTCCCCTTGCGAAACTTCCGAACAGGCCGATATTATCTATGCCAAGTTTTTCAAAGTTGCATAAATAGTAAACTTTTAGCATGGATAGTATCTTATCGGCGTCCAACGTATTACCGCTTCTGGTATCTTCAAGCCGGACAACGATTTCATACCCCAGTGCAGACAAGACGCGCCGATATGTTTCCGGGCTTCCTAAAGTTCCATTTTCCATTCTGGATACCTGAGATTTGCTCATTCCGGCCAAGATGCCCACCTGCTCCTGTGTCATCTTCCTTGCTCTTCGGAGTGCCCTTATATCCACCAAATCAATCATAACAAATTACTTTTTGCAAAAATAAAGAAAGTTTACTATATATGCAACAATATTTGACGTTATAATCTTTTATTTAGCACAACAAACATTGACTTTCAGCGGCTTATAAACCCCAAATGGACCTGTTATTAATTGTATCATAGTTTAAATATGTAGCGGTTCAAAGTGCATTGACATGAAAACAGTATCAATCAGCAGTTTACTACATAAAGCTTTTTTGCTTACACCACCACTGTTGCTATCGAATACAAATAGAACAACGCCACTCCGGCACTGTGCAGAAAAACAGTTGAAAATTTGCACATTCCCTGTTTTTGAAGGGGGTATGTGCATGTTCCAGGGCCTACACTTGCAAGTAGCCACCCTAAAATTGGGGATAACGCAAGTTTAGGTTTGATTATTTGCACATTCCTTTACAGAAATCGTTAACTAAATTATTTGGAGCCAAGATAGAGGAAGACCATTCCAAGGAGGACGAAGGCAAGGTCCAGGGCCTTGGACTTAAGGTTCTTTTCCTTGAAGGCAATGGCTCCGAAGAGGAAGCTGACTACAACGCTGCCCCGGCGGATCATCGACACAACGGAAATCAGGGCATCATCGGCAGTAAGGGCCCACATGTAGACAAAATCGGCCCCGCAAAGGAAAATACTGATAAACGGGATGGTCCACTGCCAATGGAAGGGGGTGGTTGCGGCGCGGCGCGGATACCAGGCCAGAAGGAGCATTACCGCCATCATCGCCACCTGGTAAATATTGTACCAGGAAAGCACCTGCATGCGGTCAAGCCCAACTCCCCCGCTGCCTGTAGGGGCCATGAGATACCGGTCATACAGGCCGCTGAAGGCCCCGATTACCGCCGCCAGCACAAGGCACCATATCCACTTGTTGTGCCGGAAGTCTATACCTTCTTTGCGGCCGCTGCGGCTGAGCAGGAAGAACGAAATGATGGCCAGCGTAACGCCAATCCACTGATACAGGTTAAGCCTTTCGCCAAAGATTATCATTGCGCCGATAAGGACCATTACCGGCCTTGTGGCGTTGATTGGCCCAACGATTGTAAGCGGCAGGTACTTCATTGCGTAATACCCTGACAACCAGGACGATAGGACGATGACGCTCTTTAAGATGATATGTTTTTGGATGTACCAGTCTCCCCAGCCCGTGCGGATTGCGAAGGGCAGGAGTATCAGGGCGCAAAAGACGGTATTAAGAAGCAGTACGGGTATTACTGCATTCCCTTTAAGGGACGCCTTTTTGAACGAGTCGTAAAAGCCCAGGAGAAGGGCGGACAGGAACGCCAGAGCCCACCACATATCAGATGATGTTCAGGAAGAAGGTGATGACACCGGTGTTGATGATATCCACGAACATCGCCCCCACTATCGGTACGATGATGAAAGGATTCACCGCATAATGATATTTATAGCAGACGGCCGACATGTTTGCCATCGCATTGGGAGTGGCGCCAAGACCGAATCCGCATACGCCGCTCACAAGGACGGCGGCATCATAGGTTTTGCCAAGGGCCGGGAAGGCTACGAACCTTGCAAAGATAGCCATGAAGGCGGTTTGCGCCAGGAGGATTACAACAAGCGGAAGCATCAGACCGGAGAGTTCCCAAAGTTTAAGGGTGGCCATAGCCATTCCAAGGAAGAGGGACAGGCAGATGTTGCCGATGGAGACTATTTTGTCCAAGGCCAGCCTGATGCGACTTCCGCCACCGCAGAATTCGCTGATGTTGCGGATGATGGCGGCTACTATAAGGGCGCCGAAGTAAGTGGGGAAGGTGATGCCGGTTAGGGCCAGGATTTTGCTAAGGCACATGCCCAGGGCCATTGCCAGAAAGAGCTGGAAAGCGGCCATGGAGTAGCGTCTGAAGGACTTTTCTTCTGATGAGAGATGCTCCTCACGGCTTTCCTGCGAGGCGTCGCTGGATTCTATGGTTACGACTACGTCTGAGGAGCCTGATTCACTGGCAAGATGGTGCTTTCGTATAAGGAGTTCCGCGATGGGGCCGCCGATCAGCGAGCCGGCCACGAGACCGAAGGTGGCCGCAGCCATCGTTACCGATGGCGCCCCGGCAAGCCCGAGGTCCTGCAAGACGGAGGAGAAGCCTCCGGCGGTGCCATGGCCCCCTGCCATGGGGATGGAACCTGTTGCCATGCCCACCAAGGGGTTCAGGTTCATGCCTTTGGCTATGCCTACGGACAGTACGTTCTGCATAATGATAAGCAGGGCAACCAGGCCTACAAGGATTATCAGCGGTTTGCCGCCCTGTTTAAGCACCTTTAGGTTGGATTGGAAGCCTACAGAGGTGAAGAAAAGCATCATGCAGATGTCTTTGATGGTGCCGTCAAAGAGAAAATCAGCCTTGAAAATATAATGGAGGGAAAGGGTCAGGAGGGAGATTGCAAGGCCTCCGGAAACCGGCGTTGGAATGCACAGGCGCTTCAGGACCGGCGCCACCCGGGTAAAGAACATTCCCAGGAGCAGGGCCACAACGCCCACTCCCGCCGTCATATACATATCCAGTACTACCTGTTGCTCCATAATTACTTGCAAAAATAGCAAATTAATTCGTATCTTCGTAACCATGAAACGAGATTACTTTGAGGGCGTAGATGTGGCAGTGACCATCTGCGCAAAAGACGGAACCATTCTGGACATGAACCAGAAATCCAAGAAAACATTCCTTAAGCCCGGTCAGGACATCATCGGACAAAATGTTCTTGATTGCCATCCGGAGCCGGCCAGAACCATACTGGCAGACATGCTGGTAAACCCCCGTAACAACGTCTACACCGTTGAAAAAGAAGGCGTTAAGAAGCTTATCTTCCAATGCCCCTGGTATGATGGCGAAGACTACGCCGGCTTTATGGAACTCTCCATGGTCCTCCCGGAAAACATCCCCCACAGAGTCCGCAAACCAAAGAATGACTGAGTTTGCGGCAATAGATTTTGAGACGGCGAATGAGTGCCTCTCAAGCGTGTGCAGCGTGGGTGTCGTGGTTGTGCGCGGCGGAGTGATTACGGACAGGTTTTACAGCCTGATTCACCCCGAGCCGGAGTATTATCAGTGGTTTTGCCAGCAGGTTCACGATCTCTGTGCCGACGACACTGAGTATGCCCCCGTGTTCCCCTTGGTTTGGGAAAAGATTGCGCCGATGATCGAGGGCCTCCCTCTGGTGGCCCACAACGCCCGGTTTGACGAAGGCTGCCTGAAAGAGGTCTTCCGCGTTTACCGGATGGATTATCCGGATTACGTCTTTTACGATACTCTGGCCGCTTCCCGCAGGCATTTTGGCTGCAGGCTCCCGAACCATCAGCTCCAGACAGTTGCCGCAGCATGCGGCTACGACCTTAGCCAACACCATCACGCCTTGGCCGATGCCGAAGCCTGCGCCCACATCGCCCTGAAACTTCTTTAAATCAAATTTGTGTTTATGAAAAAATCAATTTACGCCGTTATTTGCTTGGCGATGCTGAACATTGCAGGTTATGCGCAGGATGGAAGAAAACCGGAGGCGCTGCCCAAATGGGAAAACCTGGCACCGACGCCGCAGATGGGATGGAACTCCTGGAACAAATTTGCGACCAACATAAGCGAGGACCTTATCAAGGCCACGGCCGACAAAATGGTGGAAATGGGCCTGGTAGACGCCGTGAAGCCATTTACAACCGCCAAGCCGGTTAAAGTCACAGTGCCCTCACACGACGTTATAACATACAAGCTCTCGCCCAAGAAATAATTCCATGGCCGATACCGCCGATAAATACAAAAGCATTGCAGCACCGTCCGAGGGCCTTTTCAAGGACAACGGCAGCCGATTCATAGCCTTTGCCTACCCCGTGGAAAGCGTAGAGGAAGTGAAGCCGCTGGTCGATGCCCTTAAGAAAGAGTACCACGACGCCCGCCACCACTGCTTTGCCTACCGCGTCGGCCACAAAGGCGATGTCTTCCGGGCCAACGACGACGGCGAGCCCTCCGGCTCTGCCGGCCGCCCCATCCTTGGCCAGATAGACTCTGCCGGCCTCAGCGACATCCTTGTCGTTGTGGTCCGATACTTCGGCGGCATCAAGCTTGGAATCCCCGGCCTCATCCGCGCATACAAAACATCAACCGCAGATGCGCTGGCATCGGCAACGATAATAGAAAAAACGGCCTGTAAAGCCTTCAAAATCCAGTTCGACTACCTCTCCATGAATTCCGTCATGAAGGTCCTCAAAGACATGGGCCTCCCGCAAACCGACCAGCAATTCGGAGAAAAATGCAGCATCGCCACAAAAGTCCCCCTTTCACAAATCGACACTTTTCTGGATAAATTGAACAATTATTGTGAATTCATTGTAAAATGATTTAATATTTGCTACCTTTGGGGCAATTTAGAAAAAATTTGTAACCGATATATTAATTTCACTTCAAATCTGATATGGGAAAAGTTCACGTATTCAACGCAGGCCCCTGCATCCTTCCCCAGGAGGCCATTGACAAAACCATCGAAGCACTGAAAGACTTCAAAGGCACAGGAATCTCCGTACTGTCAATCTCTCACAGAACCAAAGAATGGGAAGAGACAATGAACGAGTGCCGCGCACTCTGGAAAGAACTCCTCAACATCCCCGACACCCACGAGGTAGTATTCCTCGGCGGCGGAGCATCACTCCAGTTCCTTTATGTAGCAATGAACTTCCTTGAGAAGAAAGCAGCCTACCTTGACACCGGCGTTTGGGCCCACAAGGCACTCCAGCAGGCCCAGGGCATCGGCGACGCATACGCTATCGCCTGCTCAAAGGACAAGAACTACACCTATATCCCCAAGGGCTACGAAATCCCTACAGACATCGACTACTTCCACATCACTACCAACAACACCATCTACGGCACAGAGATCAAGGAAGACTATGACTGCCCCGTTCCCCTTATCGCCGACATGTCATCCGACATCATGTCTCGTCCCGTTGACGTAAGCAAATATGCCATGATTTACGGTGGTGCACAGAAGAACGTAGGCCCTGCCGGCGTTATCTTCGCCATCATCCGCAAAGACGCCCTCGGAAAGGTAAGCCGTTACATTCCTACCATGCTTGACTACAAGACTCATATTGAGAAAGAGAGCATGTTCAACACTCCTCCTGTATTCGCAATCTACGTCATGACAGAGACCCTCCGCTGGCTCAAGAGCATCGGCGGCGTTAAGGCAATACAGAAAATCAACCAGGAGAAAGCAGCCCTCCTCTACAATGAGATCGACCGCAACTCAATGTTCGTAGGCACCGCTGCCAAGGAAGACCGCTCCCTCATGAACGTTTGCTTCGTTATGGCTCCCGGCAAGGAAGACCTCCAGGACGAGTTCTTTGCATTTGCAAAGGCTCAGGGCATGGTTGGCATCAAGGGCCACCGCAGCGTAGGCGGCTTCCGCGCTTCCCTTTACAACGCTTGCAAGAAAGAGGACGTAGAGGCACTCGTAGCATGCATGCAGGAATTTGAAAAACTTCACAAATAGATTTCTCGACTTCGCTCGAAATGACAGTATTATGGAAATGACAGTATTATGAAAGTACTTATTGCAACACAGAAGCCTTTCTCTGCAGCAGCAGTAGCAGGCATCAAAGATATCCTTTCCAGCAACGGACACGCAGTGGCAGTCCTGGAGAAATACCCGGAGCAGAGTGACCTTATAGCTGCAGTAGCAGACGCAGACGCCCTTATCATCCGCTCAGACAAAGTTACCGCAGAAGTAATTGAGGCCGCCAAAAACCTTAAGATCGTGGTTCGCGCAGGCGCAGGCTTCGACAACGTAGACCTTGCAGCAGCCACCGCCCACGGAATTATCGTAATGAACACCCCCGGACAGAACTCAAACGCAGTTGCAGAGCTTGCTCTTGCCATGATGATTTTCATGGCCCGTACACAGTTCACCCCTGCAACCGGTTCAGAGGTTATGGGCAAACGCCTGGGCGTTCAGGCTTACGGCAACGTAGGCCGTCTCGTTGGCCAGAAAGCAAAGGCCATGGGCATGGACATCATCGCCCTTGACCCCTTCCTTACCGATGAACAGATCGTAGCCGGCGGCGCAAAGCCCGTTCACTCTGTAGAGGAACTTTACTCCAACTCCGACTACCTTTCAATCCACATCCCCGCCCTTCCTGCAACCATCAAGAGCATCGGCTATGACCTTATCACCAAGATGCCCAAGGGTGCGGTCCTGGTTAACACCGCCCGCAAGGAAGTTATCGACGAGGATGGTCTTATGAAGGCCCTTGAAGAGCGCCCTGACCTCAGGTACGTTACCGACGTAATGCCGGACAACTACGAGGCCCTTAAAGAGAAGTTCGGGCTGCGAGTATTCGCTACCCCCAAGAAGATGGGAGCCCAGACCGCAGAGGCCAACATGAACGCCGGCCTAGCAGCAGCCCGCCAGATTTGCGACTACTTCGCAACCGGCAACACCCGCTTCCAGGTGAACAAATAAGAGAAGAGGATAATAAACAAGTTGCGGTGCAAAACAAGCGTTTTTGCACCGCAACTATTGTTTTTTTTGGGCTTCCGGGGCAAAACGGCTTGTTTTGCACCTTGCCGGTTATCCCAGCAGATGGATGGCAAGGCCGCTGCGCAGCTTGGGCTCGAACCAGGTGGTCTTGGGAGGCATGATGTTGCCGCTGTCGGCGATGTTCATAAGCTGCTCCATTGAAACGGGATAAAGGGCGAAGGCAACCTTCATCTCTCCGCTGTCCACACGACGTGAAAGTTCTCCAAGGCCACGGATACCACCTACGAAGTCTATCCTCTTGTCCGTACGCAAATCCTTGATTCCCAGAATCTTGTCAAGAACAAGGTTGGAAAGGACGGTTACGTCAAGAACGCCGATAGGGTCATTGTCATCGTATGTTCCGGGCTTGGCGGTAAGGCTGTACCAAACGCCCTCCAGATACATAGAGAAATTATGAAGACCGCAGGGCTTGTAGGCCTCTGAAGTCTTTTTCTCAACGATAAAGTCCTTCTGCAGGGCCTCTATGAACTCTTTGGCAGTAAGGCCGTTAAGGTCTTTTACAACGCGATTGTAGTCTATAATCTTGAGCTGGCTTTCTGGGAAGCAAACCGTCATGAAATAATTGTACTCCTCTTTTCCGGTGTGGTTGGGATTCTGAGCCCTCTTTTCTGCGCCTACGCGTGCGGCAGCTGCGGTACGATGGTGACCGTCGGCAACATAGAAAGCGTCAATGTCGTTGGTGAAAATCTCTGTGATGCGGGCGATTACTGCATCATCATCGATAACCCAGAAAGAATGGCCGAAGTTGTTCTCATCAACAAACTGATACTCAGGGGTTTCCTTAACCTTGGCGGCAACAATCGCATTAAGCTCTGCGTTGTCCTTGAAAGCAAAGAATACGGGCTCAATATTGGCATTCTGGATGCGGACGTGAATCATGCGGTCATCCTCTTTGTCCTTGCGGGTGAGCTCATGCTTCTTGATCTTGCCCTCTGCGTAGTCGTCTGTGTGTGCACAGAGAACGATACCGTACTGGGTGCGGCCGTCCATTGTCTGGGCATACACATAATACTTTTCTTTGTCGTCCTGGACAAGCCAGCCACGCTCGCGCCAGAGCTTGAAGTTTTCTACAGCTTTGTCGTAAACAGGCTGTGAATGCTCGTCTGCGATAGGATCGAAATCAATCTCCGGTTTGGTAATGTGAAGCAGTGATTTCTCCCCTGCCATTGCCTTGGCTTCCTGGGAGTTAAGTACATCGTACGGGGGTGCTGCAACTTCTGTTACAATGCCTTTGGGAGGGCGTACGGCAGCGAAAGGTTTGACTCTTACCATAGTGTTATTATTGTTAGTTATTTATGAATTTTAGAACATTTATCTGTATGTCAGACAAAGATAAGAAATTGTTTTTATAAATTTGCATTAGTTTTTGACATCTTGACCTTTTATGCATGGCCGTCATGCAATAACAAAATAGACAATGAAACGCTGGTTATTATTTGCACTTATTCCGATCGCTCTTTTGGTTGTCTCCTGCGGTAAAGACAACCCCGACTCTCCGGAGGAACCCGGGAAATCATCGGCCTGTGTAATCAGTTCCCTTCAGTTCACCAGTTCCTCAAATCCAGGCATGAGCGGCAGCTCCACAGGAATTGTCGCCGCCATCCAGGGAAAGAATATGATTCTGGTCACTGTGCCGGAAAATGCCAACCTGAGCAGTCTTGTGCCCACATTCAGCGCCAGCAAGAATGCAAAAGTCCGCATCGGCAGTACAGAAATAGTATCCGGGCAGACAGCCGTCAACCTGTCAGAGCCGGCAGAAGTCACCATAACGGCAGAGGACGGAACTCATCATGCAAGTTATAACATAATAGTCCGCAAAGGCAACACCGGCATCGACGCAAAAGTCTATTCCATTATGGCAGAGTACGATATCCCCGGAATCGGCATAGCAACCTCCAAAAATGAGGCGCTGTCCTATAATGCAGGATATGGATTCGCCAATCTTGAAGCCTCCCCCATGGAGCCCGTCCGCCCGGACATGCTGTTCCGCCTGGCCAGCATGAGCAAAGCGCAGACCGCACTTTGCATCATGACGCTTCGCGAAGAGGGAAAAATCAGTCTGGACGACCTTGTATTCGCCCCGGAGAAAGGTCTTCTTGCCGATATGTATCCGGGCACTCACGGCGCCGGTGTGGACGATATCAAAGTCCGCCACCTGCTCACCCATACCTCCGGCTGGCAGTATGCCACCACCGGCGGGGTTGACCCGGTGTTCACCGGAGACAGCCGGTTCTACGGAAAAAGCCTCAAGGAGAGGGTTGCCTATATGGTAGGGACAGCCACCAGCAACACTCCGGGTACGGTTTGCTCCTATTATAACCTTGGCTTCTGCATCCTTGGCCAAATCATAGAAAAGCTCTCCGGAATGAGCTACGAATCATATTTAAGGAGCGTTGTGGCCAAGGCCGGCGTAACCGATATGTGGGTGGCCAAAACGAGCAGGTCAGAAAAACGGGCCAACGAGTGTGTTTATTACCCCCAGGGCAGCAGCACCGCCTATGGAAACGATATGTCCGTCGTGGGAGCCTGCGGGTCGGTTATCGCATCGCCGGTTGAACTGATGAAACTGCTCTGCGCCCAGGATTACGGCAGCATCGTACCGGATATCCTTAGCACTGAATCTCTTAACCTGATGTTCACCAACTATACATCTTCCGGCAAGGCAGGCTATGGATTCGGCTGGAGGATAGAGCACAACACCCTTTCCAACTGGGCCTCCTACCACGGCGGCAACCTGAGCGGCACCGCAACCATCTGGGTGCGCGGCAAAAACGGCGTCAACGGAGTCCTGCTCTGCAATTCAAGAAGCCAGAAGGACGGCTTTGACACCGCCCTCTACCTGGCCATCAACGAGATAATGGATATCGTGAACATCCAGTATTAACCGGTATCTCCTAAAAAACAAAGGATTTCTCCTAAAAAAATTAGGAGATTTGAAAATATTTTCTAACTTTGCTGTCAGTTAATGCTTTAGACTGACTCTATGAAACAGAAATTGACGGCAAAGGAAGAGATGCTGATGTCCATCTTCTGGCAGCACGGAGACCTGTTTATCCGTGATTTGATTTCGTATATACCGGAGCCCAAGCCGCATTACAATACTGTGGCAACACTAGTCAAGTTCCTTGAAGAGAAGGGCTTTGTAGAGAGGGAGCCTATGGCAAACTCCTTCCGGTACAAGGTTAAGATCAGCGAGCGGCAGTATCGCGGGAGCACTGTTTCCGATGTCGTAAGCAAGTACTACGACAATTCCTACACCAGTCTTGTCTCCCAGTTCGTAGAGGAAGACAAGATGAACCTGGAAGACCTTAAGGCACTTATCAAATCCATAGAAAACGCCAGGTGATGGAAGCTTTCCTTTTATATTTATTAAGAAGCGGCCTGTATATTGGTATCTTCTACGCGTTCTTCCTGCTGGTTATGCGAAAGACTACGTTCTTCCGCCTGAACCGCATACTTCTCCTGGCCGGGACGGCAGTCTGCATGCTTCTGCCACTGCTCAAAGTACGCACAATAGAGATGCTGGTGAGCGTCGGACGGCTGCAGGCAGTGGCCGGCGGAGAAACGGCGGCAGACGGAGCCGTGGAAGCATCGGCAACAACATGGGCGCTTCCGGCCGCAGTCATATTTCTGGCAGGCTGCGTGGCTGTGCTGGTATCGGTAATTGTTTCTTCCGTCAGGATGTACAGGATTGTAATTTCTGACACATGCAAGTCTTCATTCAGTTTTGGAAGGCTCATTGTTGTGGGCCGGCAGGACCTGGAAGAGAATCCGGCTGTTTTCACCCACGAGAAAATGCATGTGAAGTGCCGCCACTATCTTGATTTATTCATCTTTACCCCTGTCCAGATTCTTTACTGGTGGAATCCCCTGGTCTGGATAACCCGTACAGAATTATGCCTTCTGCATGAATTTGAGGCCGATGAAGGGGTGATTGCCCAAGGTATTGAGGCGCGGCAGTACCAGCTTCTTCTGGTGCGCAAGGCCGTAGGCGACGAGCGCTTCCTGCTGGCCAGCGGCTTCAAGCATTCCAAGCTTAAAAACCGTATTGCGATGATGCTTAACGAGGGCACATCCCGCAGCCGGTGCTGGTCTTACCTTGCCGTACTTCCCTGCCTTGCTGTTGCAGTTTTTGCCTGCAATCCGGCAAACGTTCTGGAGGGTCCGGAACAGGTTAAGGACGTCCAGGAATTCTCACTGTACGTTAATCAGGTGCTGGATTATCCGAAGCAGTCCATGGATGCCGGAATCCAGGGCCGTGTAGCCCTGTCTTTTGAAGTGGATGCAGATGGTTCCATCAGCAACATAAAAGTTATAAAGGGCGTTCATCCGGACCTTGACGCAGAGGCCCTGCGGGCAGTCTCCGAATGTGCAAAACAACTGAACCCGTAATCTTCCAACTTAAGTAATATGAGTATTCTGCGTTATATCTTACTGACTGCCGGTATTCTGCTTGCCGGAAGCGGACTCCAGGCCCAGCCGGAAAATGACGGAGGAGCCAGAAAGGAAGCCCTTGCCCAGGCGCGGTACCTGAAGAGTATTTTCAAGACCGATGAAGCCATTGACCTGCTCTCCGGATTCATTACGCCGGGCTCCATGGATGAGGAAGTGCTGGCAGAACTTGCGGACTGTCACTTCCAGAGTGCCGATTACGAAAGTGCCTCCGGCACATATTTCCTGCTCAGTTCCCGCTTCCCGGACAAGGTAATTTACAAGATTAAGCTAATGCAGGCCTTCTACCGCCTCAAGGACTACCCAGGCAGCATCATGGCCGGCAAGGCCGCCCTTCAGCTGGACACCATACCGGCTGTAATGAGCTTTATAGGAGATGCCTTCCGGCAGATGGACCGTCCGGATTCGGCGCTTGAGTACTACTCCAAATCTCTCGCGGTAAAGCCTTTGAATGAGTCTGTGCTGTCCAAGGCGGCCAACATACTTTTAAAGGCAGAAGATTACGACGGGGTCCTGGCCCTGACTGAAGCTTTTTCGCAAGAAGACCCGGATAATGACATCATCGCCCCTGTCCGCGGCATCGCCTATTACCGCAAAGGAGATTATGCCAACGCCACAAATGTGTTCCAGCGCCAGGAAGACATCGGCAATGACAGCTATCCCGTCCATCTGTACCTGGGACACTGCTACTGGCAGACAAAGGTCATGTACAGGGCAGAGAAGGAGTTCCTGGCCGCCTGGCAGATTGATTCCTCCGATGTAAACCTGGCCTTCTATATAGGGGCGGTGAAAGCAGAGGCCTTCCGTCCTTTTGAAACAGGGGTGAAACCATGGCTGGACAAGGTTTGGGACAGGCTTCAGCCGGACCCGGAGTTTTTGTCACGCCTGCACCAGCAGTACGGACAGGGGTATTTTAAGGACGTGGGAGACCATGAGCGGGCCATAGAGCACTTCAAGGAAGCCTACAGGCTCAACCCCAAGTCATTCTCCATACTGTCCACCATCGGCTATTGCTACGAATCAAAAAAAGACTACAGGAACGCCCTTGAGTGGTACCAAAAATACCTTGAGGTTGGTAAACCGGGCACCAAAGGGTACAAGTTCGTAGAGACTGCCATCAGGTACGTGAAAGCCCAGCTGTTTATGGACGAACCAAACGTAAAGAAATGAAAACCCGCATCCTACTATCGCTGACGGCCGTTTTTTGCCTGGGCTTAATGGCCCGGGCACAGGTTGTAATCCTTAACGACAGCATGTTCCAGGGAAGGCTGTCGGAAATCCGCGCCACTGTTGTCGACTCCCTGACCAACGAGCCGGTGCCCTTTGCATCGGTATACCTGATTCCGTCCAAGGACACGACCATAACCAACTTCACCCTGACCGATGCCAAAGGACAGGCCAAGCTGGATGAGGTGCCTTACGGCAGCTATGTCCTTCACATTGAAATGATGGGGTACGTGCCGATGCTTAAAGAACGCTACTTCCGTGAGCGGCGGGTAGACATCGGAACCGTAAAGCTTAAACAGGACTTGCAGTTCCTGCAGGCCGCCGTTGTCACCGATGTCGGCAATCCCATCGTTATAAAACAGGACACAGTGGAATTCAACGCATCGTCCTTCAGGGTAGGAGCGAATGCAATGCTTAAAGACCTTCTGCAACGCATGCCCGGTATGGAAATCACGGACGAGGGCAAGGTGAAGTTCAACGGGGAATCCATCGACAAACTGACAGTAGGCGGCAGGACTTTCTTCTTCGGGGACCAGTCCACGGCACTTAACAACCTGCCCGCGGCGGTGGTGGACAAGATTCGAGTGATAGACCGCGAGTCGGAGTCCACCCGTTCCACAGGCGTGCAGGACGGCACAAGGGAAAAAGTCCTGGATGTAGGACTCAAAAAAGAGTATGAACAGGGTTGGTTCGGCAACGCCGCCATAAAGGGAGGAGCGACCATCGGCAAGAATAACGATGTGTTAAGGGACGACCGCGGCTTGCTGTACAATGCCAACGCACTGGTATCGGCGTATAATGAAAAGGACCAGGTAACCGTAATAGGCAACGGGCAGAATGTCAATGATGCCAACGCCACGATAGTGATGATCAACGCCGACGGTGAAAGGACCTCATTGCAACAAGGGATTACATCGGCCGCGCAACTTGGAGTGAATGTCAATACTTCCCGGGTCAAGGATGTGGAAACAACTGTCAGTGCCAATTACAAGTATGGCGATACTGAATCGGCAACCCGCACGGACCGCACAACTTACAATGAATCAGGGGATTTGTCTACGCTTGGCGACGACAGCGGGCGGCAGTATGCAAATTCGTTTGCCGCCAATGCGGAGCTTAAAAAGGAAAAGGGAAACCTGTGGTTCCACGTAAGTCCGTCTTTCCGGTTCAGCAAAACGGATTCCTTCAGCAACGGGACATCTGAAACGAGCCGCCTGGGAACCTTTGTGAACAGATCGGAGAGTTCTGAACATTCCGTAGAAAAAATCAAGAGTACAGGTTTTAACTCCGACGCCACCTTCAGGAATCTCTGGGGTAAGAAGGGCCGCTCCGTACGTCTTTCCCTGGATGTCAATTACAGCCTTACGGACGGCAACAGCGACGAGTCTTCACTCCTGAAAGTGGCCGGCGGGGAAGATTCCCGGTATATGCAGTACGAAACCGACGACAAGTCCTACGGCTTTGGCGGCTCCGTACGCTTTACTGAACCCTTAAGCGCAAAATGGACACTTGCAGCTACGGGAATGTGGAATTACGCCCATACCGTAGGGAGCAAAGACGCCTTTGACCTGAACGGTTTCAACGACTATTATTCTTCAGAGAACAAGAGCGATTACCTGAACCAAAGCTACGATTTTACCCTACAGTACAAATTTGCCAAGAGCAGCTGGATTACCCTTGGAGCCAAGTTGAGCGGTGTTCAGAACGAGACCTTCTCCAAGAGCTTCGGGATAGAAGAGACAACGGGAAAGGATGAGTGGCAATGGTTCGTAACACCTACCCTGCGCTTCCAGCACATGGCAGGCATCAACCGTATATCGGCTTCTGTTTACGGATACAGCGGACGCCCTTCCGCATCCAGGATGCTCCCGGCGCTCACCATCACCAATCCTTCCCGTATTGGTCTGGGCAATGTTTACCTGAAGCCTTACAGCTACACTTACTTCAGCGCTAACTGGAACAGGAACGACAGGACCGACTTCACCACCTTGATGGTTTATCTTTTTGGACAATTGAACGCGAAACCTGTAGTCTCTGCCCAGTGGTACGATGCCGACGGTATAATGTATTCCATCCCCGTGAATTCCAGGAAGCCTAACTTCAGCGGAAGCCTTACCGCAAACTACACCATGCCGCTGGAGTCTAAGAAGAACTGGACCCTGAGCCTTGGCGCCGGCGCAGGCTACGCGGTTTCCACCACTTACCAGGCAAAGGGCATCCTGGGCGGTATAGACAAGGACAATTTTGATTATACCGCGTTCATGGACACCTTCTGGGGTAACGCCGGCGGAGACCTTTTCTACTCCGGCCAAAGCGGCTTCAGGGAGAGCCGGACCAACTTCTTTACTCCGTACGCCCGGTTCCGCGTCAAATACAACCAGGATAATTATTCCTTCAGCGCCGGCGCCGCGACTAACGGCCATATCGCACGCTATTCCCTTAATCCGGACATCAATATGAACACCCTTGATTCTGAGATTACAGGTCAGGCTTCATATACTACCCGTCATGAGCTGGAGTTTAACACGGACATTAAATATGTCTTCTATAAGGGTTATTCCGCAGGATACGGCAGGCCGGAATGGCAGTGGAACGCCTCTGTTTCAAAGAACATCGGCGCATTCAACCTTAGCGTAACAATTCACGACATACTTAACAAAACCCGCAGCCTCACCCACACTACAACATCCAACTACGAGGAGGATTCATATCGTCTTGTAATGGGCAGGTACATACTCTTTGGCATAAAATGGAACTTCGGAAAAATGAACGCAACCCACAACCAGCGCGCCCAAAGCGCCGCCTGGAATATGGTTTGGTAATATGACTGAAAGAGCCTGCCGGATTACCGGCAGGCTCTTTTTTATTATTAGCGAAGCTCTACAGCTCCCAGGCGAGGGCTGATGCGCCAAGGATGGCGGCATCGGACTCCTTAAGCTGGGAGAACACAATCTTGACTTTGTTCTTCCATAGAGGGAGAAGATTGGCGTTCATGCTTTTCTCAATAGGCTCGCGCAGGAACTCCTTGCTGCGTGCAAGGCCGCCGAAGAGCACGATAGCCTCAGGGGCGCTGAATGCGACGAAGTCTGCGAAGCACTCGCCAAGCATGCGGCCTGTAAAGTCGAATATCTTGAGAGCCAGTTTGTCACCTTCCTTGGCTGCATCGTAAACATCCTTGGAAGAGATGTTCTCTATGCCGCGCAGGAGAGAAGGCTCGTCGCTGAGCTGGAGCCACTCGCGTGCCGTACGTGCAACGCCCGTTGCAGAGCAATAAGTCTCAAGACAGCCGGTCTTTCCGCAGTTGCAAGGACGTCCGTTATGGCGTACTGCTGCAACGTGGCCAAGTTCTCCGGCAAAGCCGTCGTGACCGTAAACAATCTTGCCGTCGATAACAATACCTGAACCCACACCGGTGCCAAGGGTAATCATAATGAAGTTCTTCATACCCTTTGCTGCGCCATAGGTCATTTCGCCCATAGCTGCGGCGTTTGCATCATTGGTAAGGGAAACAGGAATGCCCTTCATGGCCTTTGACAGCAGTTTTGCAAACTCGATGGTGTTGCTGCCGCCCCATGTAAGATTAACTGCATTTTCTATTGTTCCGGTATAATAGTTACCGTTAGGTGCTCCTACGCCGATACCGCGGATGCGGCCCTCTGCGCCGGCTTCCTTGATGATGCGGTTTAGGGCATCTGCGAGCTCTGCGATATAAGGCTCTACGTTATCATAAGTGTCCGAGCGGATTACAGTCTGTGCCAGAACGGCTCCGCGGGCGTCTACAACGCCGCATTTGGTGGTCTGTCCGCCGATATCAATTCCCAATACAAGTTCCTGTGCCATAATAACTGTTGTTTATAAGGTTATGCCTTCTTAATCTTTGAACCTACAACTGCGAAGAAGAGGATGAATGCAAGACCTGCCACAATTACCCAGTAGCTGGGCATGTAACCTGCCTTGTCTGCGATGAAGTTCTGGAGCAGAGGAAGGATACCGCCGCCCACAACCATTGCCATGAAGATACCTGAAGCCTGGTTGGTAGCCGTGCCAAGGCCCTCTACTGCAAGGTCGAAGATTGTTCCCCACATAACTGAGGTGCAAAGACCGCAGAGAACAAGCAGGAGAGCGGATACAGGAACCACTGCCATCTCAAAGCCGCTGCCGGTGAAAACGGGCATCTTTGTAGTATTGGCAGCAGGAATGAACATTGCTGCAAGGCAAAGTACAATAGCTACTACTGATACGCAGGTAAGCTGGGTACGGGCGGAAACCTTTCCGCTGATGAAGCTGGAGGTGAAACGGCCGATAAGCATCATGAACCAGTAAGTACCTGCTACAAAACCGGCGATCTTCACTGCGATTGAAGGATCAAGGCCTGCGCCGCCATCGGCGTCGGAAAGATAGAAGTTAAGGGTTCCGGGGATACCGACCTCTACACCAACATAGATGAAGATGGCGATGATGCCGTAAATGAAATGTTTGAATTTCCAGGGGCTTACTGCCTTGCCGTCGTCTGACTTGACGCCCTCAGGATCCTGGATGTCGATGAAGTTCAGGATGACGAATGCCAGTGCGAATACACCCATTGCAATGAACAGGACGGGATTTACATCGCTGATAACGGAAGACTTGGTCAGCTGGCCGATGAGTACGCCGACGAGCATAGGAGTAACCGTACCCATGAGGGAGTTGAATGTACCGCCGATCTGGATGTACTGGTTGGACTTCTTGCCGCCCAGAATCTTAAGCATCGGGTTTACAACGGTATTGAGCATGCAAACTGCGAAACCGCAGATGAATGCACCCAGCAGATAGATGAAGAAGCTGGGGGGAACGCCAGTGCTTTCAATCTTGATAACGCCGGAGAGGAACTGAACAAAAACACCCACAAAGCCAACAGCGATGGCAATGAGGGCGGTCTTCTTGTAACCATACTTGGTAAGCATCCTTCCTGCGGGAATACCCATGATGGCATATGCAAGGAAGTTCATCATGTTACCCATCATACCAAGGGTGTTGGAACCCTCGATACCGGGCTGCATCTTCCAGATGTTGCCGATAGGAGCTGCAAGGTTCGTAACGAATGAAATCATTCCGAACAAGAATATCATAGTGATAACCGCTACGATATTACCGTTTTTCTTTGACATAAGCTTTATAGTTTTTATTAATTATTTGCACTAAAGCAAACAAATAT